>CACENB010000009.1 GCA_902561015.1 uncultured Pelagibacteraceae bacterium | reverse complement strand
TCTTAGCATCAAAAAGTAAAGTAAGAAAAAAGATTTTAGACAAAAATAATATTACTAATATCGTCGAACCCTCAAATGTTGATGAGGACATTATTAAGTCAAGTTTATTAAGTGAAAAAGCTAATCCAGAGACTATCTCGAAAAATCTTGCAGAAGTAAAAGCAAATAAAATAAGCATGAAGTATCCTGATAAATTAGTATTAGGTGCAGACAGCGTTATAGATTTAGAGGGAAAACTAATATCGAAACCTGAAAACAGAGAAACTGCTTTAGAAATTTTAAAAAAACTAAATGGTAAATCTCATTATTTGATAAGTTCGGTTTGTATATCTAAAAATGGGATGATGATTTGGAATTATACTGATAAAGCTAAATTAACAATGAAAAATTTTACCGAAGAAGAATTAAAACAGTATTTATCTAAAATATCTGATGAGGCCCTTTATGCATATAATGTTTACCAAATTGAAAGTGAGGGTAGATATTTGTTTACAAACATAGAAGGCGATGAAGACACAATTATGGGTTTACCAATAAAAAAAATTAAAGAATATTTAAAAACATACGAACACTAATATGAAAAAATTTTTTGTCATCGGAAATCCAATTAATCATTCTTTATCTCCCAAACTTCAAAACCATTGGTTAAAAGAAAACAATATTGATGCCACATATGATAAAATCAAACTAGAAGATCCTCAAATTAAAAATTTTATTCAAGACATAAAGAAACAAAAAGTAGCTGGTTGCAATGTAACTGTACCTTTTAAAAAAACAGTTATACCTTTTTTAGATAAGTTAAGCCCAGAAGCAGAACAGACCCAATCAGTAAACACAATTACTTTTGATAATGGCTATCTAATTGGACACAATACAGATATAGCTGGCTTCGATACTGCAATAAAAAAATTAAATTTTATTATTCAAGGCAAAAAAGTTTTAATTTTAGGGGCTGGTGGTGTGGTTGCCTCAATAATTTTTGCTTTAAAAAATATGCGTGTACAAGAGATAACAATTAGTAACAGAACTAGAGAGAAAGCAGAAAATTTAAAAATTTTATTTAATGATCTTAGAATTTTAGAATGGGGAAATTTAAATGATTTTGATATATTGATAAATGCTACGAGCCTTGGTTTAAATAATGAAACGATAAATTTAGATTTTTCAATTTTAGGGCCCGATAAATTATTTTATGATGTAATTTATAATCCTCATGAAACTAATTTTTTGAAAAAGGGCAAGCAATTAGGATACAAGACAGAAAACGGAAAAACCATGTTTGTTTACCAAGCTCTAGAAGCATTTAAATTATGGCACAAGATAGAACCAAAAGTTAATTCAGATACATTTAAACTTTTAGATAATGATTAGAATTGGAATTTTAGGAGATATAGGATCTGGTAAAAGCATTGTAGCCAAATCATTTGGATACCCAGTGTTTAATGCTGATAACGAGGTAGCTAAAATTTATAAAAAAAACAGAGTCTGTTTTTTAAAATTAAAAAAATTATTACCAAAATATATTAAAACATTTCCAACAAATAAAACCGAATTAACAAATGCGATTTTAAGCAACAAGAATAATATAAAAAAAATTGTCAAAATAGTCCATCCGCTTATAAGAAAAAAAATGAATTTATTTCTTTCAAAAAATAAAAATAGAAAGTTAGTAATTTTAGATATTCCTTTACTGTTAGAGAACAAAATTAAAAATAAAGATATGATTTTAGTTTTTGTTGATGCAAAAAAGGCAGATATTTCAAAAAGACTACTTAAGAGAAAAGGATTTAATAATAAAATTTTAAAAAGATTTAAAGAAATTCAACTTCCGCTTGATTACAAAAAAAGAAAATCACATTATATTATAGAGAACTTTTATACAAAAAAAATTGTAAGAAAAAATGTTAAAAATATTTTAAAAAAAATTTTAAAATGAGAGAGATTGTTTTAGATACTGAAACAACTGGTATATCCGTTAAGGAAGGTCATAGGATCGTTGAAATAGGTTGTATTGAGCTTGATAATTTGATCCCTACTAAAAACAAATTTCATTGTTATTTAAATCCAGAGAGAAAAGTCTCTGATAAAGCTTTTGAGGTCCATGGTTATACAGATGAGTTTCTTTCAAAACAAAAAAAGTTTTCAGAAATTATAGATGAATTTTTAGACTTCATAAATGATAAAAGATTAATCATTCATAATGCTGAATTTGATTTATCTCATTTAAATAATGAATTAAAAATTTTGGGGAAAAAAAATATTAATAATGAGATAGTAGACACATTAATTTTAGCTAGAGATAAATTTCCAGGGTCTCCCTCAAATTTAGATGCTTTGTGTAAAAGATATAGAATTGATAATTCGAGACGAACAAAGCACACAGCATTAATAGACTGTGATTTGTTGGCAAAAGTTTATATAAATTTAATAGATCAAAAAGAACCCACCCTAGATTTTAGTGTTCAAGAGAAAATTAACAATCAAGAGAGTAATAAAAAAATAAATTATTTTAAAAAAATTATAAAGCCAACTGAAGAGGAACTAAATAATCATAGCTATTTTTTAAAAACACAAATAAAAAAAAATTTTTTTAACTAAAATTTTTTTTATATAATTCCTCAAAATCTATTTTTTTTTCAATTTTAAAAGCCGGGTAACCAGAATTATGAAGTAAGTTGATTAGCGTTTTTTCTATATCAGGAAAAATTTCCATCTGAACATCAACTAAAACAATTTTTTCTAAAACTTTCTTATCTTTCAGATTTTCATCAACCTGCACCACAGATGTATAAACAAATTCAAAGATTGATTTCTTTACATTCTCCTCTTTATCATGAAATTTTATAGAGGTATCTATTTCTATTAATCTACTTTTAATAGCTTTCGAATTTATATCTATTCCTAACTGGTAACGTGAAATATTATCCTTAACATACATATATGTCTCTGCATCTGGAGTTTCACTTGACATATCTTTAATATACTTTGCTAAGATTTTATAATTTTTTGTCATCCTCTTTTTCTATATCCTCATATTCACCTTCAATGAAATTTTCATCTGTATTTTTTTTTGTTTGGAACTTTGGGGACATATATTTTATAATGAGATTTCTTGTAAAAGGAAATATTAGCAAAAAACCAATTATATCTGTGGCAAAGCCTGGAATAATTAGTAATAGAGCAGCAAAAGTTATTGCTGCTCCTGATATTATTTCATAAACAGGTATTTCATTCTTAATCAACTGCACAAAAGCAGACTTAAGAGTATTTAGACCCTCGTATCTGGCATATATTATTCCAAGTATAGCAGTTACAAATATTAATGTTATTGTAGTTAAAGCTCCAATTTGAGAGCCAATTTTTATGAATAAGTAAATTTCGATAACCGGGACTAGTATTATGGCTATTAAAGCTGAGTTCATTTGTCTTTAATTTAATTGCTAGTTGAAATTTTTCAACATAGTAATTACTATTAACTAATGAATTACAGTTTTGAATACATAGATATCATTCTTTTAGCAATGATAGCCGGTTTTATCTTTTTAAGATTAAGAGGAATTTTAGGTAAGAGGACAGGCTTTGAGGGCAAAATAAACCCACAATTTGAGAATATCTTAAAAAAAGCTCAGACGGAGAATAAAACTAATATTAAAGAAAATTTTGATGAAGAGGCTCAAAAAGAATTTTTAAAAGGTGCTAAAATTGCTTATGAAACTATAATCACTGACTTTAGTGATCAAGATAATAAAATTACAAACAGTAAACCATTATTAAGTGAAAAAATTTATTCTCAATTTAAAGCCGCTTTAATTGATAGAAGCAAAAGAGGACATTTTGCTGAGATTACATTTATCGGTATCAATTCAGCAAAAATAAAAGAACATAACAAAATTGGTTCTATTTTAAAAGTTACAGTAGATTTTGTTGCTGAAGTAATAACGTGCATCAAAGACAAAGAAAAAAAAATTGTTTCAGGCGATCCAGAGACAATTAAAAAAATTTACGATACCTGGGTATTCTCAAGAGATACAAAATCAAACAATCCAAACTGGCAACTTGTTGATACCTTAACATAATTGATTACGAAAATTTCAAAGAAAGATAAAAAAGATTGGGAAGACTTTTTAACTAAAAAGGACTCTCTACCGAACAAAGACTTATCAAGTTATAAAAAAAAAATTAAAAATACAAAATATTTTGATTTCCATGGTTTTTCATTAGATGAGGCGAACAAAAGAATAAATAAACTAATTAAAGACTCTTATAAAAATGGTGTTAGAAAATTAGTTGTTGTTACAGGAAAAGGTATGCACTCAGATAATGAAAAAAATCCCTATACATCAAAAGACCTGAGTATTTTAAAATATTCTTTGCCTGAATATGTAAAAAAAGATTCCGAATTAATGAAATTAATTAATGAAATAAAAGATGCAGATGTTAAGGATGGGGGAAGCGGTGCTTTTTATATTTTTCTTAAAAAATAACTCAGTCATATGATAATTTGGTTAGCATCCTACCCTAAAAGTGGAAATACTTGGGTTAGATTGTTTTTAAATTCATTAGTATTTACCTCAGATACATCTGTAAATATTAATGATATTAAGTTAGGACAATTTCCAGCTCGAAAGTATTTTAATGAAATAACAAATAATGTTGATGATGTAAAAGAGTTTATTCAGAACTGTAATTATGCTCAATCAAAATTAAATTTAGATAATAAAATTAAATTTTTTAAAACACACAATGGATTATGGAAACTTGGACAACATCGATTTACAGATAATGAAAATACTTTAGGGATTATACATATTGTCAGAGATCCAAGAAACGTGGTAACTTCAATTAAAAATCACTATAATTATCAAACTTATGAAGAGGCTTTAGATTTTATAAAGGATGAAAATAAGATTCTTGGAAAAATAGGATCTAAAAAAGAAGAGGACTTGCCAACCATAGTTTCATCTTGGAAATTACATTATAAATCGTGGAAAAACCTTGGTGGCTTAAAAAGTAAATATGTATTAATAAAATATGAAGATTTAATTAAAGACCCTGTTCGTGAATTTACAAAAATAACTTCGTTTATAGAAAAAATTTCAGAATTTAAATTTAATGAAAAAAATATTCTTAAAGCTATAGAAAATACTAGATTTGATAATTTAAAAAAACAAGAGGAATTAAATGGATTTAAAGAGTCTCCAAAAAACTCTATTAAATTTTTTTATTTAGGAGCTAAAAATGATTGGCAGAATATATTAGATAAGAAAACAAAAGATGATATTGAAATTAGTTTTAAAAATGAGATGCAAGATTTAGGTTATTTATAATATAAATTTTGATAAATCAGTATCTTTTACAAGATTATCCAAATTTTTATTTATATAGTCTTTATCAATGGTAATTTTTTCCCCAGATCTGTCTGTTGCAGTAAAGCTAATCTCATCCAAAATTTTTTCAATAATTGTATGCAATCTCCTTGCTCCAATATTTTCAACAGTTGCATTAACCTCTGAAGCAATGTTAGCTATTGCATCTATACCATCCTCAGAAAACTCTAATTCAACATTCTCAGTTTTCAGCAGAGCAACATATTGTTTAATCAAACTGTAATCCGGTTCTTTTAAAATTCTTTTAAAATCTTCGCTAGTTAAAGCCTCTAGTTCAACTCTTATAGGCAATCGTCCCTGTAATTCTGGTAATAAATCTGATGGTTTAGCAAGTTGAAAAGCACCAGAGGCAATGAATAAAATGTGATCTGTTTTGATCGGACCGTATTTAGTATTTACTGTTGTTCCCTCTATTAAGGGCAACAAGTCTCGTTGCACACCTTCTCTAGATACATCACCACCAACTCTGTCTGTTCTCCCAGAAATCTTATCAATTTCATCTAAAAAAACTATACCATTATTTTCAGTTGAAATTTTTGCAGCTTTAATAATTTTATCTTGTTCAATTAACTTGTCAGACTCATCATTTATTAAAATTTCATGAGACTCTTTTACAGTCATTTTTTTCTTTTTTTCTTTAGCACCCATAGATTTTCCAAGCATTTCACCAATGTTAATCATCCCAACATTAGCTCCAGGCATTCCTGGTATTTCAAAAGAGGTAGAATTGGACCCTGTGTCACTAACAGCAATTTCAATTTCATTATCATCTAGATCACCATTTCTTAATCTTTGTCTGAAACTTTCCCTAGTTGCTGCACTTGCTTTTTTTCCAACCAAAGCATCTAAAACTTTTTCTTCAGCAAGTTTTTGTGCTTTTGTTTTCACTTCTTTTCTTTTTTTAATTTTTTCCATTGAAATGGCTATCTCAACCAAATCTCTGACTATCTGTTCGACATCTCTTCCAACATAACCTACTTCTGTAAATCTTGTTGCTTCAACTTTAACAAAAGGAGCTTCAGCTAGTTTTGATAATCTTCTTGATATTTCAGTTTTTCCCACTCCGGTTGGACCAATCATTAAAATATTTTTAGGTAAAACTTCATTCTTCATTTCACCTTTAAGAGCTTGTCTTCTCCATCTATTTCTTAAGGCAACTGCAACTGCTTTTTTTGCTTTATTCTGTCCAACAACAAATCTATCTAATTCAGATACAATTTCTCTTGGTGAAAGTGAACTACCTAAAAACTCTTCTTTTGAATCTTTTTTATCTGTTGGGTGAAGTTGTGTAACGTTTGATTTATCCATTATATTTTTTCAATTTTAACATTATTGTTTGTAAAAACACAAATTTCTGCTGCGACCTCTATAGCTTTTTTTGCAACTTGCTCAGCATTCATCTCAGTTCCAATTAAAACTTTTCCTGCTGCTAGGGCATAATTTCCACCTGAGCCAATCCCAATAACATCTCCCTCAGGCTCCAAAACATCTCCTGTACCTGAAATTATATAACTGTTTTCTTTATCACCTATTGCCATTAAAGCTTCAAGCCTTCTTAAATATTTGTCTGTTCGCCAATCTTTTGCTAACTCTACTGCTGCTCTGGATAAATTTCCTGCATGTTTTTCCAATTTTGCTTCCAGTCTTTCAAACAATGTTAAAGCATCTGCTGTAGATCCTGCAAATCCTGCTACGACACCTCTTTTATCAATTTTTCTAACTTTTGAGGCGGTACTTTTCACAACTGTATTTCCCATGCTTACCTGTCCGTCACCTGCAACTACTACTTCTTCATTTTTTCTAACTAATACTATTGTTGTCATATCTTATAAATGGATACTAAATTAAATACTTCAAGGCCAGGTTTAGTATTATTGCCATAATTGAATAATATATGTATACCTCTTTTTAATTATGAAGCGTAAAGGTAAAATTAGTCGAAAAACTAAAGAGACTAGCATCAGTGTTGATTTGAATATTGATGGAAAAGGAAAATATAAAATAGATACAGGCATAGGTTTCTTAGATCATATGCTAGAACAGTTGTCTAAACATTCCTCTATTGACATGAATATCAAAGCCAAAGGGGATACTCATATAGATCTTCACCACACAACTGAAGATACTGGTATTGCAATCGGTGAGGCTTTAAAGAAAGCCTTAAAAAAATCTGTTGGCATCAGAAGATATGCCCATGCGATGATACCTATGGATGAAACCTTATCTCGTGTAGCTCTTGATATTTCTAATAGACCTTACTTGATTTGGAATGTTAATCTTAAAGTAGAAAAACTAGGGGAAATGGATACTGAACTTTTTAAAGAATGGTTTCAAGCATTTTCACAGGCAGCTGGAATTACTTTACACGTCGAGAATATTTATGGTGATAACAGTCACCACATAATAGAGTCTTGCTTCAAAGGTTTAGCAAGATCTTTACGAGCTGCATTAGAAATAGACCCTAGGAATAAAAAAACAATTCCTTCTACAAAAGGTTCTTTATAAGTTTAATGAAAGTCACAATTGTTGATTATAATTCGGGCAATATTAGCTCGGTGATAAATTCATTTGAGGAAGTTGCCAAAGATAAAGTGAATATTGAGGTAACTTCAGATTTAAGTAAGATTAAATCAAGCGATAAATTAGTTTTACCAGGCCAGGGCTCATTTAGAAGTTGTGTAGATGCTCTAAATAAGATTGATGGTTTAATAGAAACTCTTAATGAATTTGCAATAAATAACGAAAAACCATTACTTGGTATTTGTGTAGGTTTGCAAATGTTTGCTGATATTGGCTATGAAGAAACTGAAACCAAGGGGTTAGGATGGATTTCGGGTAAAGTTTCAAAAATAGATAATCGAGGTGGAAAATTCAAACTTCCTCATATCGGCTGGAATCAAGTAAATTTTGTCAAAGATAGTAAAATTTTTAAAAATATAGAAAATAATTCACACATGTATTTTGTTCATAGTTATGAATTTATTCCAGAGGATAAAAATGTGATTTCAGCAACAACAGATTATTCCTCAAATATAGTTTGTTCAGTTGAAAAAGATAATATCTTTGGAACTCAGTTTCACCCAGAAAAGAGTGATAAAATAGGATTAAAAATAATTGATAATTTTATAAATTTGTAAATGAAAATATTTCCTGCAATAGATATTAAAGATAAAAAGTGTGTAAGATTAGTTAAAGGAGATTTTGATAATAAAACTGAGTATGAACTGTCTCCAGTTGAACAAGCTAGAAGATATAAAGATCATGGATTTAAGAATTTACACATAGTTGATTTAGATGGTGCTTTAACTGGCAAAACAGTGAATTTAGATACTATTAGGGATATAGTTAGTAAATTTAATTTAAAAGTTGAGGTAGGTGGAGGAATTAGAAGTATTGATAGTATTAAAAAATACATTGATGGTGGTGTTGAAAAAGTAATTTTGGGAAGTGCCGCTATCAAAGATAAAAATTTTTTAAAAGATGCATGTGAAAAATTTTTGAATAGAATTGCATTAGGTTTGGACGCCAAAAAATGGTCATTTGTCAATATCTGGATGGAGAGAAAATTCTAATCAATTAACTTTAGATTATTTAAAAGAAGTTAATGACTATGGTGTTAGTAGATTAATTTTTACTGATATTAATAGGGATGGTATGAAGCAAAGTCCAAATTTTGATGAAACATCTAAAGTCGCGGAAATATCCAATTGCCCTGTAGTTATATCTGGAGGCGTTTCATCTATAGATGATATAAAAAAAGCAAAAAATTTAAATAATATTGAAGGTATAATTGTCGGTAAAGCCATCTATGATGGTGATATTAAATTGGATGAATTGGTAAAAGAAGATGCTTAAAAACAGAATTATTCCGTGTTTAGATGTAAAGAACGGGCGTGTTGTAAAAGGTATAAACTTTGTAGATTTAAAGGATGCAGGAGATCCTGTTGAGCAAGCAAAAATTTACTCTGATGGCGGAGCAGATGAAATATGTTTTTTAGATATTACTGCTTCAAACGAAAATAGAGATACAATTTATGATGTAGTTGAGAGAACATCAAAAAAATGTTTTGTCCCCCTAACTGTTGGTGGAGGAGTAAGAAGTATAGATGATATCAATAAATTATTAAATTGTGGTGCCGATAAAGTATCTATTAATACTGCAGCTGTTGAAAATCCTAAAGTTGTTTTAGATAGTTCAAAAAAGTTTGGATCCCAATGCATTGTTGTAGCTATTGATGCAAAAAAAAATGGAAATAAGTGGGAAGTCTTTACACATGGGGGAAGAAATAATAGTGGAATTGATGCGTTAGAGTATGCCAAAAAAATGGAAGATAGTGGGGCAGGAGAATTACTTGTAACATCAATGGATAGAGATGGAACACAAATAGGTTATGACGTGGATTTGATGAATAAAATCGCATTAAAAGTAAACATACCTTTAATTGCCTCAGGAGGTGTTGGTAATCTAGATCATTTGGTTGATGGAATTAAGTTAGGAAATGCAAGTGCAGTTTTAGCAGCCTCAATATTTCACTATGGAAAACATTCAGTGCGCGAGGCTAAGGAATATTTGGACTCAAAAGGAATTCCTGTTAGAATTTAGTATGCTAAGTACTTTAGAAAACTTATTTAAACTAGCCCGTGAAAGAAAAGAAAGACCAGTCGATGGATCTTATACCAACAGATTATTATCAGATAAATCGTTAAGCAAATCAAAAGTTTTAGAGGAAATAAATGAGTTGATTGAGGCAGTAGATAAGGACACTAATAAAATTCATGAGGCTGCTGATGTATTTTATCATTTGATAATTTATCTTGAGGCTCATAATATTAAGATTGAGGATATAGAAAAAGAGCTAGAAAAAAGAAGAAAATAAAATGAGTAAGATTAAAATTGTATTAGTCTTTTTATTATGTTTTGGTCTTTATAAAGGCTATGTTGCTTTTTCTGAATTTGAAATAGGAGTTTCCAATCGAGTTGCAGAGCTAGAATGGAATGAAGATATAGAAAAAGAAGGAGAAGTCATAGCACTTTTGATGTATTTAGGCGATCCGTTAGAATTAAAAGAACATTTATTAGTTGAAAAAGAGTCCAAATGTTTAGAAATGAAGCAGATAGCGGAGGAAACATCTTTTGCATATTATGAATGTGCTGTTGTTGACGCTAATTTAAAAGGTGGAAAAATTATTAGTATAAATGCAGAGTTAGAGATTTTATAATGACTTATGATAATAATAATATTTTCGCAAAAATTTTAAGAAATGAAATTCCTTGTAAAAAAATTTATGAGGACGAGTTTGTCTTATCTTTTTATGATATCAATCCACAAAAGAAAATTCATGCACTGGTAATACCAAAAGGAAAATATGTGGATTTAGATGATTTTGCAAATAATGCCTCTAATGATGAAGTTGTTGGCTTGATAAAGGGCATTAATTTAGTTGCTAAAAAATTAAATATTTCTGTCGATACTGGTAAAGGTTATAGAGCACTCGTAAATATAAGCGAAAATGGTGGACAAGAAGTACCTCATTTACATTTCCATTTATTTGGAGGCGAGAAGGTCGGTAAAATGGTCCAATGAGTCTAAAAGTTAAAAGAAATTATCTTGAAATTTATTCAATCGATGAATTGGTTGATGTAAAAATTGCACCAAAGGAATTTAAGGTAGATCTTATTGAGCCACCAAAATTTCAAATAAATAAATTTTTTTATAAAAGTATAGGTAAAAATCATCGTTGGATTGATAGATTGTCATGGAATGATAATCAGTGGATCAACTATACGACAAATAAAAATCTTAAAACTTATATTTTGAAAAACAAAAATGATCTTGCTGGCTATTTTGAGTTAATCTTTCACCAATATGATAATGAAGTTGAGATAGCTTATCTTGGTTTACTAGAGGAATATCATAATAAAAAACTTGGATCTTATTTATTGTCCAATGCAATAAAAGAATCTTTTTTACAAAAACCCAAAAGAGTATGGGTACACACATGTTCTTTAGATCATAAAAACGCTTTAAATAACTATTTATCAAGAGGTATGAAGGTTTTTATGACAGAAACGGTACAAATCTAAACATTACTGATTTTTAATCTGAAGTTGGTAAATTAAATTTTTTTCTTTCAATTTTTTGATTAATTACAATTGAAGACAAATAAACAATATTGAGATTTTGATATAAATCTACTGATTGCCAACCTTTTAAGTTTAATGTTTTTTTATCAAAAAAAAGACTTATCTCATTCCCATCTTTAAAAAACTTAAAAGCTATAATATTTTTATCTGAGTAATAGTCCTCTGATTTATTAATGCTATTTAATAAAAAGTTTTTATCTAGTATAATATCAAGAGGAGTTTTTTTCAGAGGATATATATAATAACTAGAAATAGTTTTAATTACCAACGAGGTTCCATTAGAAACTAAAATCTTTTTATTATTTAGACTATATTCACAAAAAATTTTCTTAGGGTATTCTAGGACACATTTTCCTTTCTGAATTTTATCATTTATGTTTTGTTCAAAATTAAAAGAAATATTATTAATTAAATTAAGTCTATTTACTATATTCTTTTTAATAGAAGCCGAACTCTCATTAACAAAAAAAAAAAAGAAAATTAAAAAATAAAATTTTTTCATTTTAAAACATCACGTTTTCCAACATGATTGGCTTTACTCACAATCCCTTCTGACTCCATCATATCAATAATTCTTGCTGCTCGATTATATCCGATTTGTAATTTTCTCTGCAGAAATGACGTTGAGGCTTTACCCTCTGATCTGATAATTTCTAAAGCATTTTTATATAATTCATCTTTGTCTCCTTTATTTTTTGAATTTTCGACCATCTCCTTTTCATCAACAAAATTTAAAATCTCATCAATATAATCAGGTTCTGCTTGGGATCTTAAAAAATTATTGATTTTTTCAATTTCATTTTCAGAAACGTAGGGAGCGTGAATTCTTACTATTTTATTAGCAGATGACATAAAAAGCATGTCTCCCTTTCCTAATAATTGTTCAGCACCTTGTTCACCTAAAATAGTTCTACTATCTATTTTTGAGGTTACCTGAAATGAGATACGAGTTGGAAAATTAGCTTTAATGGTACCTGTTATAACATCAACACTAGGTCTTTGGGTTGCCATTATTATATGTATTCCTGCAGCTCTCGCCATTTGTGATAATTTTTGTATGTAGTTTTCTATTTCTTTACCGGCAACTAACATTAAGTCAGACATTTCATCTACAACAACTACTATATAGGGCATTGAAAGTTTATGTTTTAAGTTATATCCATCAATGTTCCTCACACCTTCTTTAGTCATCAATCTGTATCTACTTTCCATTTCTTTAACTACCCAACCTAAAACTGAAGCTGCTTTTTTTGCTTCAGTAATTACTGGGCAAAGCAAATGTGGTACACCTTCATAAGTAGATAGTTCAAGCATTTTTGGATCAATTAAAATAAATTTACATTTATCAGGATGATGTCGGTAAAGTAATGATAGAATAATCGTGTTTATACAAACTGATTTTCCAGAACCTGTTGTGCCGGCAATTAATAAGTGAGGCATTGATGTTAAGTCTCTAACAATTGGCTCTCCAGAAATATTTTTACCTAATGCGATTGGTAATTTTGTATCTTTTTTTTTAAAATCTGAGTTATTGAGAATTTCACTCAAATAAACATTTTCTCTTTGCATATTAGGTAATTCAATACCAATTGTATTGCTTCCAGGAATAGTAGATATTCTTGCAGACTCTGAACTTGTATTTCTTGCTATATCATCTGAAATGTTAATAATTTTTGAAACCTTTATTCCTGCAGCTGGTTCAAACTCATTTAAAGTAACTACAGGTCCATGACTAATTTTTTTAATTTTACCGTTTACGCCAAAATCTAAAAGTATTTTTTCTATGAAAGTTGGGTCTATAGTATCTTCTTTGTGTGATTTATTTCTTTCGTTTTTTGAAGGGGTTTTTAGTAATTCTAAAGAGGGTAATTTATATTTATTTCTACTTTTTGAAAGAATGTTCTCAGCTTTTATAAATGGCAAATCCTCCTGAATTAAATTTTTTATTTCATCTTGTGGAATATATTCTTTAATAATCTCATTTTTGTTAGTATAGTTTTTTTCTTTTTTACTAAATAATGTACTTAAGATTTTTTTAATAATTTCTAAAGATCTTTTAATATTAAAGTTCAAACTAATTAAAAACAGTATAAATATAACTAAAACTAAAAAATAGTAAGAGATTATTTCATTAGAACTTATGAATGAATTTAAAAAGGTGTTATTAAGGTACTTACCCACAAAACCTCCATTGCCATTTATATAAAGATTAAATGAGTCTGCATAAAAATAGCTAAAAAAAAGAGAGCCAACAATAGAATATATTATTATAAAAAATAAGTTTTCTAAAAATAACAGAATTTCTTTTTTTCTAAAAATATTAATTCCGGTTAAGGTAAAAGTTATAGGTATTAAAAAAGCAATGAGACCTACAGATTGAAGAAAAAGATCTGAGGTGTAACTTCCTTGAAAACCAAGATAATTTTTTATTTCTAAATTTTCAGTAAATATAAAATTTGGGTCCTCTGGTGAATAAGATATCAAAGCTAAAAAGAGCAGAACACCTAAAATTGTAATGATTACTCCGGAGATCTCTATTAATCTCTTAGTAATAAAAATTAGTATTGAATTGCCAAGTTTTTTTATATCCATAGCATATGAATCAAATATATATCTTTGTATCATCTAATTTTTATTGTTAAAATTAAATTCTTTTATGAATGTATGTATTTTAGGTAATGGACTAACAAGTTTAACACTTGCTAAAACTTTAGTTAATAAAGGCATAAATGTTGATATCATTTTTAATAAAAAAAAAGATAAAACTAGTTATGATCGTACAATAGGAATTTCAAAAACTAATTTAGAATTTTTTAATAGAGAAATTTTAGATATTAATAAATTATCATGGAATATTAATAAAATTGAGATTTACAGTGAAAATTTAAATAATGAAAGAATATTGAATTTTCAAAATAATGGAAGAAAACTTTTTTCTATAATAAGAAATTACGAATTAATTAATTATTTAACAAAAAAACTAAAAAAAGAAAAATTATGTAAATTCAAAAAGAATTTAGTAAATAAAAAAATATTAACACAGAAGTACGATTTAATAATTAGTTGTGAATTTTCAAATTTTATTACAAAAAAATTTTTCACTAAAATGATTACAAAAAATTATAATGATTATGCTTATACAACAATTATAAAACACTCAAAAATTATTAATAATAAAGCAATACAAATTTTTACTTCAAGAGGCCCATTAGCTTTTTTACCTGTCTCAGACTCAGAAACTTCAATAGTTTTCTCTGCAAAGGGAAATAAAGAAGTTAATTTTAAAGATTTAATTAGCTCTTACAATAAATTCTATAATATTTTTCACATTAACAATTTTTCAAGATTTGAACTCAAAATGGCAAATTTAAGAAATTACTATCATGGTAATATTTTAGCTTTTGGAGATCTACTGCACAGGATCCATCCATTAGCTGGGCAAGGTTTTAATATGACTTTAAGAGACATAAAAATTTTTTCTGAAATTATACAAGAAAAACTAAATTTAGGTCTTCCTTTAGATGTTTCAGTAAATGAAGAATTTGAAAAAAAATCAAAACATTCTAATTATATCTTTTCAAATGGAATTGATTTTATTTATGAGTTTTTTAATCTTGAAAGAAAAGTAAAAAGTAAAATTTTAAGTAAAACTGTAAAATTTATAGGAAAAAATTCTCATTTAAATGAAAGGTTTATTCAAATTGCAGACAATGGATTTTTATTTTAATTTATAGAGTTATGAAATTAAATTTAGGATCAGGTTCTAAAATATTGGATGGTTACACTAATGTGGATAAATACGATTATTATAAGCCGGATGTTGTTCATGATTTAGAAATTTTTCCTTATCCTTTTAAAGATAATTCAATCGATGAAATCTTATTATCTCACGTACTTGAGCACATTGGACAATCGCCAGATATATTTTTAGGAATTGTAAAAGAATTTTATAGAATTTGTCGCAATAACTCTATGATAAAAATAATTGTACCACATCCAAGACATGATGATTTTATTGCAGATCCAACCCATGTAAGACCGATAACGATATTAGGATTGCAGTTATTTGATAAAGATTTGAATATCAAATGGGAAAAAGATAAAGCAGCAAATACACCTTTAGGTTTGATAAATGGAGTAAATTTCAAAATTAAAAATGTAAAGTATTCTTTAGACCAAAATTACTTGAAAAAATATAAGGATAAAAAAATTAATAATCAAATAGTTGAGGAAGATGCAACAAGATTAAATAATGTTATAAAACAAATTGAAATTGATTGGCAAGTTATTAAAGATTAATTTTATTGTATTGTAGTATTATTAAATTGATCAAAGTTATATGTCGTAAGAATATCAGCTATTTTAGATTTTCTTGCATTTATATTTTTTGTTTCTAATAAAACTTGTTTTTCCTCTAAAGTAAATGGCGATGCCATAGCCAATGCATTAATTGTCTCATTTAAGCTCTGATTTTCTAAAGCCTTCCAATTTATTATAAACCCTCTCTTTTGAAAAAGGTTTTTTAAATCTTTGAAGATTAATTCTAAATCAGAAAATTTTAAATTTTCTTTTTGCTCTGATAAATCATCGTAAAATTTTTCAAAAGTGATCTCACATTCACGATATTTTTTCTTTGATACAATTTCACTAATTATATTAAATCTAATCAGACCTTTAAGTTCTATCAAATATCGACCATCATCGGTTTTTTGTGAATTTATAATTTTACCCATGCAACCAATTTTATATAACTCAGGTGTATCCAAATTTTCATTTTTTTGAATTTTTGGTTGGATCATACCAATTAGTTTATTAGATTTTATGCTATCGTTTATCATATCTATATATCTTGGTTCAAAAATATTGAGTGGGACAGTTGTTTTGGGAAAGACTATAAAATTACTCAGTGGAAAAACAGCAATTTTTTTTGGTAGGTCTTCTTTTTTCATATATTTGATTATAACATACTTAATATTGCTTGAATAAAAAAATACAGCTTAATATACTGTCCCATGTGCGGGCATAGCTCAGTGGTAGAGCGTCTCGTTGCCAACGAGAAGGTCGAGGGTTCGACCCCCTTTGCCCGCTCCATATAATTGAATTAATTATGAATGATTTAGCAAATAAAAAATGTGTTCCTTGTGAAGGAAATATTCCTCCTTTTAATTATGAAGAAATCCATAAATATTTAAAACAAATAGATGGGTGGAAAGTGGTTGAAGATAAAATTGACGGCTTTCATTTAATTAAAAATTTTAAATTTAAAGATTTTTTACAAAGTCAAGAATTTGTAAATAAAGTTGGAAAAATTGCTGAGGAAGAGGGACACCATCCTGATTTATGGTTTGGTTGGGGTTATGCAAGAATAAAAATTTTTACGCACGCTATAAAAGGTTTAGCAGAAAGTGATTTCATTTTAGCTGCTAAAATAGATAAAATTTCTTGATTAGTGATTAAAGTGTCTTGTTTTTGAAAATACTAAAATAGTATCTGTTCGGTTAGCAAATTTAATTATTTCATTATCATTTTTGGATCCTGATGGTTGAACAACAACAGAAACTCCTGATTGCACCAGTTTTTCTAAACCATCAACAAAAGGAAAAAAAGCATCAGATGCTGCAATAAGTTCCAAATCTTTTTTTGATTTTTGAAACTTTTTCATTTTGTCAATTGCAATTTGACAACTATCTAGTCTGCTAGGTTGTCCTGATCCAATTCCAATTGTTTTGTAATTATTAGTTATTACTATTGCATTTGATTTGACCTTTCGACAAACATTAAATGCGAAAATTAGTTTTTTAAAAGTTTCATTATTTGGTTTTTTTTTAGATACGACCTTAAAATCTTTTTTTGATAAATTTATATTGTCTTCATTTTGTATTAAAATTGAGTTATATCTACTCAAAATATTAAACTTGTTATCATCTCTAAATTTTGATGTATCAATTATTCTTAAATTTTTTTTAGTTTTTAAAAAAGTTATTGATTTTTTGTCAAAACCTTTAGCCATTACAATCTCGAAATAGATCTTATGGATTTCTTTCGCTAGACTTATATTCATTTTAAAATTGCATGAAACTATTCCTCCATACGCACTTATTGGATCGCTTTCTAACGCTTCTTTAAAAGATTTTATTTTACTTTGATCGATCGAAACTCCACAAGGATTAGCGTGTTTAATTATTACGACACCTTTATTGTTTGGTAAAAATTTTGTGATACTTAATGCAGAATAAAGATCATTATAGTTATTATAACTTAAATCTTTACCATTAAGCTGGATAATATCCTGATGATTTCCTTTAGAATAAATTGCTGCTTTCTGGTGGGGATTTTCACCATATCTAGTTTGTTTGATCAATTTACTCGATATTATGCTTTTTTGAGGAAAAATATTGTTAGACTTGTCATTAAAGTATTTAAAGATTTTTGATTCATAATAAGCAGTTTCCATAAATGCTTCTTCAGCCAACTTTTCTCTAAAATTGAGACTTGTCGATCCTTTATTGTTTTTTATTTCATCTATTAATCTTTGGTACTGATTTGGATTGCAAATAACCACGACATCATCATAATTCTTTGCAGCTGCTCTTACCATAGCTGGACCTCCAATATCAATATTTTCTATTATTTTATTGTGGTTCATCTTTTTTGATAAAGAATCCTCGAACGGATAAAAGTTTGCAACTATAAGATCTATATTTTTATAATTATTTTTTTGCATTTCTTTGTAATGTTTTCTATTCTTTCTCTGATTTAAGATCCCTCCAAAAATTTTTGGGTGTAGTGTTTTCACTCTTCCATTTAAAATTTCTGGTGAATTTGTAAATTTCGAAACTTCAATACATTTATATCCCAGTTTTCTAATTCTTTTATAAGTTCCACCAGAACTTATGATTTCAACTTTATATTTTAAAAGGGTATTTACTAGAGATTTTAAGTTTTCTTTATTAGATACTGAAATTAAAGCTTTTCGAATTTTACTCATTTAATTTTATTTAACTTCCATTTAATATCAATATTTTGTTTATTTATAATTCCTGCAATAAGTATGTTTTGATTTTCAATATATTTATTTTTATTACCGAAATATAACCCATTATCAATATCAATATCATAATTATCGCAAGTAAATCTCCAACCTTCAGTATTTATTTCGATTAAAATTGATTTCTTATCTTGTGTTTTCATTACCTTTGCAACAGGATTTAAATGAAATCTAATATTAAACTTAATATTAGAAATTGTTTTTTTCGATTTAAGTTTTTCAATTCCTATTAGCTCGTTATTTTTTGGAAAAAATTGAATTTCTCTTTCATAAGATAAATCATATTTTTTTAAATAACCATCATGCGATGCTATAATTTTCCATTTATCTTTTTCAAAGCTAACATTTTTTTTAAGAATCTTTAACCCATCCTTAACCTCAAAATTAGAGAAAGAATTTTTGATAAACTTACAAGATGAATTATCATCGATTACCAATACATTGTGTACAGCTGAGGACCGTGATATTTCATTCAACTTCATATTATCCTCACCATAATAACCAGAGTTGGTAAAAATTTTTTTTCCATTAGAAATAAACTCAAATGAGAGTGCACCTGCTTGATATTCTTCTGAAAATTTTTTATTCGGGGAAGAACCAATATCCATTATTAGATTGATATGCTTATCTTTAAAACTTACATAACTTGAAAATTCTTGATCATCATTTTTAAATGAATATCCAAGTCTTTTGAGATAGATATCAAATTCCCGATTATCAGAATTATTATTCCCATTAAACAAAGGGTCGAATTTTAAATTTTTCCAAAAAAAGGCATAAGATTGTCCGAGATTAAAAATACTCTCATCTATGAAGTTAGGTATTTCAGATTGGGACTCTTTAAACCACTCTCTTACAAGTATTAAATACTTAAGAAAAAAAATTGATGATTTGATACTTCTTGATTTGGGAAATCCACTATTATCAAATGAATATTTAATAATTTTTTTAAGATAATCTAAACCCTTTAATGTAAAGTTTTTTTTGTTTTTAAAGCACAAGCCTACAAGAATAATCGCTGCTGCACCTATCACTTTGTCATTGAGTTTTTTTTCTTTATCTATTTGATTGATAAGATGAAATGTTTGTTTATGTATTATTAAATTAAAGTCCCTTTGAAATTGATAATTGCTGTTATCATAAGTAAGGTTTGTGTTTGACAACCAAGCTATAATCCTTTTTGAAGTAATTTCAAAATTCCAATTTTCAGGATTATACTTATAATTTTTTTCGATCCAGTTTCTTATTATAAATTGAACAGATTGATATGATGACTTTAAATCAATACTAAAAAGCCAATAGAAATTATTTAATTTTTGTAACTGTTTTGGACTTAATTTTTTATCAGTCCAGAAATTCTCGTGTGTAAAACTATTAATATTGAATTTTTTTGACTTAATTTTAACAATAGATGATATTAAATATGAACTAGGTTTGTATTCTAAATTGCCTGTTATCTCAGATGATATTTTTTTGTCGTAAAATATAGATCTAAGATAAAATTGTTTTATAATATCAAACATATCATAATCAAATTAATTAAAATCTATAATTAAATCGATCTTAATAAATCGATATTTTTTTTGATATCTCCATTGTTATTGTTAAAGATGGTGGTCCCCGAAACTAATATATTAACCCCTGACTCAATTGCTAATTTAGAATTTTCAAAATTAATTCCACCATCAATTTCAATATCAAAATTTAATTTAAAGTTTTTTCTAATTTGATCTAATTTTTTAACTTTATCTAAAACTTCAGGCATAAATTTTTGTCCTCCAAAACCTGGATTTACACTCATTATTAAAATTAAATCTATTTGATCTAAAAGTTTTTCTACAACTTCAATTTTAGTCTTTGGATTTAATGATATTCCTACTTTTTTTTTTAATTCCTTGATTTTATTTATTGAACCTAAAAGATCATTAGTTGCCTCTGGATGAATAGTTATAATATCAGCTCCTGCATTTGCATAACTTTCAATATACTTATGGACTGGTGAAATCATCAAGTGCACATCAAATGGTAGTGATGAATTTTTTTTTAGTGCTTTGATTACAGGTGGGCCTATAGTTAGATTAGGAACGAAATGGCCATCCATCACATCAACATGTATCATGTCCGCGCCCGCATCTTCTAATTTTTTTATCTCTTTACCTAATTGGCTGAAATCTGCAGATAAAATCGAAGGTGAGATTTGTATTTTTTTCATAGATAGTTTAATTAACTAGTACCAAATTTTAAAATTTTATTTAATTAAAAAATTGATAAATTTGTCGTGAAATCTCACTTTCTAATGGAAATGATAGCATACCCATGACTGAGTATCCCAAAACCCAAGGCATTAAGTAAAACCTTATCATGAAAAAAAACCAAGCAACGTAAAGGGGCACGATTGGTTGAATTATAAAAGACGGAGTTATAGGTTTAAATATGTTGATAAGAGGATTGGTAAATTTAACAAAAACCCTCATAAAAAAAAATTGAGAGTCTTCTTTTTGAAAAATATTCATTGCAACTCTTCCAATTAAAGTCCACATGATTACCCCTAGAATATAGTCAATTATATAAACTAAAGGGTGAAAGTTAGCCGACATTGAGAAATTTATATTGGAAAAAGATTGAAATTAAAAGGGGCGAAATTAATCGCCCCTTAATAAAGATTATTTAGTGTTGTTTGCCAAGGATCGATTTACCAGCTGGTACTCGAACCTCATCAACCATTTTCTGTGTAGCAGCGTTAGGTGCTTGTGTCATCAAACTGACTACAACCATAGCTACTAAGCTGACAGCCGAACCAAAGATACCAAATGTTAACTGAGTAATACCTAAGAATCCACTTCCACCTGTTCTTACCCAAACTAGGTAAGCAGCACCGGAAATTAATCCTAAAGCCATACCAGCAATAGCACCTTCTTTGTTAGCTCTCTTCCACCATACACCAAGTACTAGTGGGAAGAATAGTCCTGACATCGCAAAGTCAAAAGCCCAAATTACTGAACCTAAAATACCTTGGATCTCAAGAGCTGCGATTGTTGCCCCTGCAAAACCAATTACTACAAGTAAAACCCTTGCAACAACTAGCCTCTTCGCAGTCTCAGCCTTTGGATCGATGATTTTATAGTAAACATCGTGTGAGATTGCGTTTGCAATTGCTAAAATCAAACCATCAGCTGTTGACATGGCAGCAGCCATACCTCCAGCAGCAACTAGACCTGAGATTACATATGGTAATCCAGCTATTTCTGGAGTTGCTAACACAACGGCTTTACCACCCATGAAAAACTCATTTAATTCAAGTGTTCCATTTCCGTTAAAGTCGCTTACAAACATTAAGTTTGCTTGGTTCCAGTTTTGATACCAATCTATCGCTTGAACTTCTGAAATTGATTTACCGATAATACCTGTTGGTAGTGACGGATCAATCAATGACAACTTAGATAGTGTCGCTAACATTGGAGCAGAAGAATAAAGTAAGAAGATAAAGAATAATGACCAACCTACTGATTTTCTAGCTGCTTTTACACTTGGAGTAGTAAAATATCTCATCATAACGTGTGGCAATGAAGCTGTTCCCATCATCATCGCTAACGCTAATGAAATAAATGCCCATGGTGTTGCGTTCACCGCTGAGTGAGCTTTAGTTATTCCAGCCAAACCTTTTGGAACTTCTTTTAGATTTTCAGCAGTGTTTTTCACAAAACCAAACTGAGCCTCTAATTCAGCTATTCTAGAAACTTCATCAGCTAACATGAAGTGAGGGAAGAAACCCGCACCCATTTTGTTACTGATCCAGAATACTGGTAATAAGTAAGCTATGATTAGTACGATATATTGAGCCACCTGTGTCCAAGTTACTCCTCTCATGCCACCAAGCATTGAACAAAGTAAGATACTTATAAGTCCAACGTATACAGCGTATTGGAATGGAATATCAAGTGCAACAGATGCAATTGTACCTGTGGCGTTAATTTGTGCAGTCACATAAGTAAATGAAGCAACAGTTAAAACTACCACTGCCATAAATCTACTTAAATTACCACCGTATCTTGTACCAATAAAATCTGGAACTGTGTAACAGCCAAATTTTCTTAGGTAAGGTGCTAATAGTGATGCGACTAATACATATCCACCAGTCCAACCCACAAGCAATGCCATATAACCGTAACCTTTAAAATAAATACCACCTGCCATTGCAACGAATGATGCACCAGACATCCAGTCTGCTGCTGTCGCCATTCCGTTGAATACAGTTGGCACCTGTCTTCCAGCTACGTAATACGCATCAGCTTGAGCTGTACGTGATAGATAACCAATTATAGCATAGATGGCTACTGTAAAAGCAACGAAACAAATTCCAATTGTTTTTGCAGTCACGCCCATCTGCTCGGCAATCGACATAATGATTATGAAAGCTAGGAAACCTCCTGTATAGATTCCATAAACTTTAGGTAGATTGTCTATAAAATTACCTTTTATCATTAGTCATCTCCTTTTTCACTGAAGCCGAACTCTTCGTCAATTTTTTCTTGTCTATTTGCAAACCAAAAAATTAGTATTACGAATATTCCAAGAGATCCCTGACATGTGAACCAATAAGTCAGTGGATAACCGAATGGTCCCGTGACTTCGTTCATTTCTGCTCCGAAAAGGAAGATGCCAATTGAGAATACAAACCAAATTGCTAATGTCATCATTAGCAAACCTTTGGATTTTTCCCAGTGTTGTTCTTGTTTTGACATTTATACCTCTCTCTTTTTAGTTATAACTGCTCAAAACCATAACCATTATCAAAGAGATTTAAAGTGTTAAAATTGTTCAAAATCCCTCTATTTTTGGGATATATATAATAAAAATATCAATTTTTATGGGTAAATATAAACTTACTTGGAGAGATCTCACATGGAGAGACTTTAAAATTTACCTGTTTGCTCTTTTTAAAGCTTTCATCCCTAAAAAAAAAATTAATAATCTTGATGATCTAGAGGAATTTATTCAATCCAAGTCAGCCTGGGTAACTCAAGTCACCCTTTATGGATATTTAAAAACAAGAATGGGAACACGTTATGTTCTTCATTTTGAAAATGATGATTTTATGTCATCAGTTAACTTGGCAAAATGGAACATTTATTCAGTAGCACTGCAAGATCTTACTTTATATACGTTTTCTTACCTTAAAAATAATTTTAATTATAATGATATTGAAAAATCTAAAGAAATTTTTTTAAAAATTTTAGATGATGAAATTTCTAACAAAATGCCAATTAATATCATAGACGTTGCAAAAAATAATTTTAGTGAGAGGTTGCACAACATAAATTGGGATAATTACTATAATGACCTTCCATTTAACTCTAGTGCATTATCATTATATAAATGGGCACCTATCGCAGAAGAGTTAAAAAATTTAGATAGAAAAATTGTTTTAAATTCAGTTATCTTAAAATGGGATACCGTAAAAAAAGAATTTCAAGAAAGAATAAATTTTTAATTATTTTTTCTGTTCTCAACTAAACTGTTTACAACATTTGGATCTGCTAAAGTGGTAGTGTCACCTAATTGACCATGTTCATTGGCTGCAATTTTTCTCAAAATTCTTCTCATGATTTTACCTGATCTAGTTTTAGGCAACCCTGGAGTAAATTGTATAAGATCAGGTGTTGCTAATGGGCCAATTTGTTTCCTTACCCATAGTTTTAATTCTCTTTCTAAATCTCCTGTTTCTGTCTCTCCAGCATTAAGTGTAACATAACAGTAAAGTCCGTTACCTTTTATGTCATGAGGATAACCAACAACAGCTGCTTCAGCAACTTTTGGATGTGCAACAAAAGCACTTTCAATTTCTGCTGTTCCAAGGTTATGGCCTGATACTATGATGACATCATCTACTCTTCCAGTTATCCAATAATAACCATCTTTATCTCTTCGACATCCATCGCCTGTGAAATATTTTCCATCAAATTGAGAAAAGTAAGTGTCAATAAATCTTTGATGGTCACCATAAACTGTTCTCATCTGTCCCGGCCAAGACTGGGATATACAAAGTCTACCTTCACCTGCTCCTTTTATCTCTTTTCCGTCTTTGTCCACTAAGCATGGTTTTATTCCGTAAAAAGGTTTGGTTGCAGAACCAGGTTTAAGTGGAATAGCTCCTGTTTGAGGGGCGATAAGTATCCCTCCCGTTTCTGTTTGCCACCAAGTGTCAACAATTGGGCATTTTGAATTTCCAACAGTTTTATAGTACCACATCCATGCTTCTGGGTTAATTGGTTCCCCAACAGTCCCTAATAATTTTAAGGATTTTCTGGATGTTTTATTAACTGGATCGCTGCCCTCTCTCATTAAAGCTCTGATAGCAGTTGGTGCTGTGTAAAATGTGTTTACTTTATATTTGTCTACTATCTGCCACCATCTAGAGCTATCAGGATAATTAGGTATACCCTCAAACATTATAGTTGTAGCACCATTAGAAAGCGGCCCATAAATAATATAACTATGTCCAGTTACCCATCCAATATCTGCGGTGCACCAATAAATATCTTTAGGTTTGTAGTTGAATATATATTGGTGAGTCATTGATGCATAGACCATATACCCACCAGTCGTATGTAAAACACCTTTCGGTTTACCAGTTGAGCCTGAAGTATAAAGTATAAACAGTGGGTCTTCCGCATTCATCTCTTCAGGTTCGCAGTGAGCTGGAACATCCTTAATTAAATCGTGATACCAAACGTCTCTATCATCATCCCAAAATACATAATTTCCAGTTCTTTTAACAACAATACACTTTTTAACATTTGGACAGTTTGTTAAGGCCTCATCTGTGGTAGCCTTTAGAGGTATTTTTTTTCCACCCCTGACACCTTCGTCCGCAGTAATTATATACTCTGACTCACAATCGTTGACTCTTCCCGAAATAGATTCAGCTGAAAATCCTCCAAATATAATAGAATGAATTGCACCAATCCTTGCACAAGCTAGCATTAAAACTGCTAACTCCGGTATCATAGTCAAATAAATTGTAACTCGGTCTCCTTTTTTAATTCCAAGTTTTTTTAATCCATTTGCAGCTTTTGATACTTTTTGGTGTAATTGTTTGTAAGAAATTTTTTGACTGTCTTTAGGATCATCACCAACCCAAATGATAGCAGTCTTATCTTTTTTATCTTTTAAATGTCTATCAATACAGTTTGCTGATGCATTTAAAGTTCCGTCTTCAAACCATTTAATTCTAACATCATCTTTACTATATTTAACATCTTTAATCTTCTTGTAGGGTTTTAACCAAGTAATTCTTCTTCCTTCTTTTTTCCAGAAGGCGTTATTATTTTTAATTGAGTCATTATACTTCTTTAGGTATTGGGCTTTATTTGCGAGACTACCTTTAATCCATTCAGGTTTAGTTTTTATTATTAATTCAGAAACTGATGAGTTTCCTTTTTTATTTTGTTTTTTCTTATTAGATAAAGTATTTCTTTTAATTACTTTCTTAATTTTAAGACCTTTTTTTTTAACTTTTCTTTTAGTTCTTTTTTTAATTTTTTTTCTACTTTTAGATTTTTTTTTTTTAGGCATAAGTTAAATTTTATAGTTAAATTTTACTCATCTTATTCAAGATTTTCCAGCTTTTAGAGTCTATTGGCATAACCGAAAGTCTACTTTGTCTTATTAATGATAAATGGCTTAATTCCTTGTTTTTTTTAATAGTTTCTAATGAAACTGGTGTTTTAAGTTTTTTTATGAATTTAACTGTTACGGCTACAAAACGACCAGTTTTGTCAGTTTTATCTAAATAAGCTTCTTTAATAACCTCAACAATGCCAACAATTTCTTTTCCAATATTTGAATGGTAGAAAAAACATTGATCTCCAGTTCTCATATTCTTTAAATTTTTTGAGGCTTGATAATTTCTAACACCATCCCAAGGGGCTCCTTTTTTTCCAGCTTTTTTTTGTTGATCAATCGACCAAACATCTGGTTCAGATTTAAGCAACCAATAACTCATTATAATTGGACGCCAGCTCCTTTAAGAAATGCCGCATCTTCATCTAATGGCCATCTAGGTTTTGCGGGATGGTCTAAATCACTAAATAATTTTAGTTTAAATTTTTCTAAACCAACCATGGCAATCATTGCCGCGTTATCACCGCAGAATTCTATTGGGGGAAAAATACTTTGGTAATTTTTTTCTTCACATAATTTCATTAACATCGCTCTTATTTTTTTATTTGCAGCTACACCACCAGCAACCACAAATTTTTTCTCTTTTGGGCTATTTGTTTTTTCAAATTCATTAAAAGCAACAATTGTTTTCTTATACAAAATTTCTTCGATCGTTTTTTGAAAAGAAGCTGCAAGATCAAATTTCTCTTGATTATTTTTAATTGTTTTGGATATTTTAAGCACAGCGGTTTTTAATCCTGCAAAAGATAAATTGCATCCACCTTTATTTATAATTGGTTTGGGCAATTTGAATTTTTCTGGATTCCCTTTCTCAGCCAAAACTTCGATTTCACGTCCTCCTGGAAATTCTATTTCTAAAAGTTTCGCAGTTTTATCAAATGCTTCTCCTAAAGCATCATCAATTGTCGTACCCAATCGTTTATATTTACCAATAGATTGCACACTTAAATATTGAGAATGTCCTCCCGAAATCAGCAAGAGCAGATATGGGTAGTCTAGTCTAGAATTTAATTTTGGGCTCAAGGCGTGTCCCTCGAGATGATTGACGGCAATAAATGGTTTGTTTGTTGTAAGTGCAAAAGTTTTTCCAAAGCTTAACCCGACTGATAGACATACGATCAGACCAGGCCCTGCTGTAGAAGCTATAGCGTCAATTTCATCAATTTTTTTTCCACTTTTATCAATAGCTTTTTTTACAATCCAATCTATTTTTTCGATGTGTGATCTTGCTGCTAATTCAGGAACTACTCCCCCAAATTCTTTATGAACATCTTCTTGACTGGAAACAATGCTAGATAAAACAACTGGTATCCCTTGCTCATTTTCAGTAACTAAAGATGCTGCTGTTTCATCGCAACTTGATTCTATTCCAAGAATTAAGGGTTTTTTGCTCATTCAAATAAGTTTTAATAATTGTACAATCTCAATACAAGTAAGAAATATATTTTTTATGAAAAAAAAAATAACAATTGGATCAAGAGGAAGCAAGCTAGCTACACTTTATGCACAAAAAGTGAAAGATCAGATTATTAAAAGCGCTAGTTTTAGGGAGGATGAGATTTTTATAAAGTCAATATCAACAAAAGGTGATCAGATTAAAGATAAAAGATTATCTGAAGTTGGTGGCAAAGGTTTGTTTTCTAGTGAAATTGAAAAACAACTTCTAAAAAAAGAAATTGATATTGCTGTCCATGCTCTTAAAGATATGCCAGTAAATGAAACGCAAGGGCTTATAACTGACTCATTTCTTGAAAGAAATGATCCACGGGAAATTCTTATAACATTTAATAAAAAAAAAATTAAAGACTTAGATGTTAATTCTATAATCGGAACTTCTTCTTATCGTAGAGAGTTTCAAATAAAAAAAAAAAGACCTGATCTGAATTGTAAACTCATAAGAGGGAACGTGGATACAAGAATCAAAAAGTTAAAAGATGGACTTTATGACGGAATACTTTTATCAAGTGCCGGAATGAAATTTTTAAAACTTGACGAATACATTACAGAAACTTTTGAAACTGAAGAAATTATACCTAGTGCTGGTCAAGGTATTATTGCTATTCAGTGTAGGGAAAACGATGATGAAGTTATTTCAATTTTAAAAAAGATTAATCACGATCAAACCTACAGAAGGGCACATTCTGAGCGAAATGTTTTAAAAGTTTTAGAGGGCGATTGTGAAACTGCAGTGGGTGTTCATTCAAAAATAGAAGGTGACCAACTAACATTAGAAGCTGAGCTTTTTTCTTTAGATGGATCAGAGAGATACTATGAAAAAAAAATTGTTGAAAAATCAAAGTTTAGAGAGGTTGGTGAAGAGATTGGTGGGATTCTAAAAAAAAAATCTAATAACTCTTATAAGAAATGATATGCATATTTTGTTGACTAGACCATTGGAAGATTGCTCGGCACTAGCTTTGAGGTTTAAATTGCTTGGTCATAAAATATCCCATCTTCCCTTACTTAATATCGAAAAAATTAATTATGATAAAATTAATTTTTCTGAATTTGGGGGAATAATTTTCACCAGTGCTAACGCCGTTAAGTATTTAGATTTAAAAAATATAGATAAAAAAATTAAGTGTTTTTGTGTGGGAAATATAACAGAAAAAAAAGCTCGTGATTTAGGTTTTCAAAATACAGTTGCCGCAGAGGGAAATGTTTCAAATTTAAAAGAATTAATTTTAAGGACGTACGATACTAAAAATAAAAAACTTATTTATGTTAGTGGAGAAACGGTATCTGTTGATCTAGATCACCAGTTGGCTTTAGAGGGTTTTGTTGTAAAAAGAATTATTAATTATAGAGCAAAATATAATCAAAAATTTGATGACAAGTTTATAATCAAATTAAAAGAAAATTTACCTGACATAGTTTATGTTTATTCACAAAATAGTGCCTCAAGTTTTCTTAATTTTATAAAAATATATCAAACCGAGACTTTATGGATGAATACAAATTTGATGTGTATTGGTGAGAAAACCTCGTCTATATTGAATGAAATTAAATGGAAAAAAATATTTCTTTTTAATCCTGGTGAAGAAGAGTTTTTGTTATATAAAATTTAGTTATGGAATTAATAAATAATTTTTCAGAAATTTTTTTATCAGTCTGGAATAAAGGGATTCTAGGTGTTGATATTTTTCAAATATTAATCGGTTTAGGAATTTTTTTAATTTTCTTAATCTTCAGAGGAATTTTAAGCAAACTAATAATAAAAAAATTAGAAATAATTTCAAAAAGAACAACTAATAAATTAGATGATACTTTTGTTAACGCTCTTGTAGGACCAGCAAGATTTTTACCAATAGTTTTAGGATTTTTTATTGCAAGTTATTATATGACTTTTTCTGCTGAAAGCAGAGATATTGTTGATACAATAAACAGAACTTTAATAACGATATTAATTTTTTGGGTAATGCATCAAATTATTGAACCCGTCTCATATGTTCTAAGTGGTCTTGATAAACTTTTAACCAAGGAGTTAATAGGATGGATAATTAAATCATTAAAGATTTTGATTTTTATTTTAGGTTTAGCTGCGGTTTTAGAATTATGGGGTATCAAAATCGGTCCCATTATCGCGGGTTTAGGTTTATTTGGTGTGGCTGTGGCTTTAGGTGCTCAAGATTTATTTAAAAATTTAATATCAGGCATTTTAGTTCTTGTTGAAAAAAGATTTAAAATAGGAGATTGGATTTTAGTTGATGGAATAATAGAGGGCATAGTTGAAAAAATTGGTTTTAGATCTACGACTATTAGAAAATTTGATAAATCTTTAGCAATAATTCCTAATTTTCAGTTTGCAGAAAATGCAGTTATTAATGTAAGTGAAACTTCAAACTGGTTGATAAGTTGGATTATTACTCTTCAATATGACACAACAGTTGATCAATTAAAAACCATAAGAGATCAAATAGAAAACCATATCAATAAAAGTGATGACTTTAATCAAAGTATTGGTGTTGCAGTTAGAGTTGATAAATTTTCAGATAGTTCGATAGATATGTATGTTCGTTGTTTTACAAAAACTAGCAGCTGGAATGATTGGTTGTCTGTAAAAGAGCGTCTAGCAATAGAAATTAAACAAATTGTTGAAAGCAACAAAGCTTCTTTCGCATTTCCAAGTCAGTCGATTTATGTTGAAAAGAAATGATAGCTGTTTTTTATTTAGTCTTACAGATCCTAAAACTCTATTCCTATGTTGTAATTGCAAATGTAATAATAAGTTGGCTAGTTGCTTTTAATATTCTAAATACTCAAAATAGATTTGTTTATTTAGTTTTAGACTTTACTTATCGATTAACTGATCCAATTTTAAATAAGATAAGACGTTTTTTGCCAAATTTAGGTGCTTTGGATATTTCACCTATAATTTTACTTCTATTGATTTGGTTTATAGAAATGTGTATGAAGCTTTACGTTGCACCAATGATATTTTAAATAAATTATGATTTTAATTGATGGAAAAAAAGAAGCTGCATTATTAAGAGAAGAGCTTAAAAAAGAGGTCTCTGAACTTAAATCAAAATATAATAAAGTTCCTGGTCTGTCTGTAATCTTAATTGGAGATTTAACTCCAAGTCAAATTTATGTAAGAAATAAAGAAAAATCAGCTAATGAGGTTGGACTAAAGTCCGAAGTAATAAAGTATTCCGATAGCGTCGAAGAAAAAATTATTTTAGAAAAAATAAATGAATTAAATAATGATAAAAGTGTTTCTGGTATATTAGTACAATTACCTTTGCCAAAACATATAGATAAAAAGAAAGTTATCGAAGCGATTGATCACACAAAAGATGTTGATGGATTTCATCCTATAAATGTCGGCAATCTTTCTTCTGGTTATGAAAGTTCAGTACCTTGTACTCCTCTGGGATGCTACTTATTAATTAAAAAATTTGAGCCGAATTTAAATGGTAAAAAAGCTGTTGTAATAGGTAGATCGAATTTAAATGGCAAACCAATGACACAACTTCTTTTGAAAGAAAACTGCACTGTAACGATAACTCATTCAAAAACTAAAGATTTAAAAGCTGAATGTTTAGAGGCAGATATTGTTGTTGCTGCCGTCGGTATTCCTGAGTTAGTAAAAGGAGATTGGATTAAAAAAGATGCAATTGTGATTGATGTAGGTATTAATAAAACTGAAAAGGGAATTGTTGGTGATGTTGCATTTGATGAAGTTTCAAAAAATGCAAAAGCCCTTACACCAGTTCCTGGGGGTGTTGGTCCAATGACAATTGCGTGTTTGCTTAAAAATACGATTGACTGTTTCAAAAGATCGCAAATTTAACATTTAAATCATTAAAAAATTTTTGATAAGCTAAGCTATGAGAAAGCCAAAATACCCATATAGAATTTTAATTATTATGGCTATACTTACCATACCTCCCATTGGAGCAACTCAACTTGGTTGGTATCTATACGATCAACAAACTGGATTTGATTATGGTATGATTATTGGAACTTTTTCAGTAATATTAGCAGCATGGCTTATGTACGAAAAAAATTGGAGAGAGGAAGATGAGGACTAATTAATGGAAAAAATTATCTTTCTTGGTTTGGTAATACCAATTTTTGGATTTGTTTTATATCTTGGCGCAACTGCAATAATGAATGGATTTAGTGCCAAAAGTGCAAATAAAATAAATGAAAATTCTGATAACGAAAAAACTGATCCTCCTTTGGTTGATGAAGATAGTTTAAGTTATGAGCTTGAAAAATTGAATAAACTTTTAAAAGATGGAGTTTTAACCCAGGAAGAATTTGAGAAAGCAAAAAGAAAAATTTTAGACAACTAATTGTAATTAAGTAATTTTTTAAGTGAGTCAAACTCACCAATTTTATAAATTAAAACATCCTCTTTTTTAAAACCATACTTTTTGGCGCTGGCTTTAAATCTTTTTGGCGGCTCCATTATTGGTTCTAAAGATAGAACGAAAGTTCCCCAATGCATGCCAACCACTTTCTTACTTTTAAGATTTTGAGCAATTTCTAAAGCTTCCTCTGGGTTTGTGTGATAGATAGATTTATCTTTATAAGGCATAATCGGATAAAAATTGTAAGCACCAATATTTATAAATGTTAAATCAATTGGACCATATTTTTGACCAATAGACTTATATATATCTCCAATTCCTGTATCACAGGCAAATAAAATTTTTTTTCCATCATATTCAATTAAAAAATTTCCCCATAAAGTTTTATTGGTATCAGTTAGACTACGTTTTGACCAATGAACCGCGGGTAAAAATGTAACTTTTAATTTTTCGTTTATTTTTATTTCGTCATACCAATCCATTTCATTAACATCTTTATATCTTCTGAAGTATTTCCCAAGTTTAAGAGGCAGCAACACTTTTGCATTTTTATATGGAAACTTCCTAATCGTGTATGCATCTTGATGATCGTAGTGGTTATGAGTTAATAAAAATAAATCTATTTTTGGTATTTCATTTAGAGTAAGCGCCGGTTCTGTATATCTTTTTGGGCCAAATATAAGTGGCCCAGCGTTTTTAGAGAACACAGGGTCTGTGATTATTGTAGTTTGACCAAGTTTTATTAAAAACGTTGCATGCCCAATCCAAGCCACATAATCATCTTCTTGATATTTCTTCAGATCTGATAAAACTTTTTTTTTTTTAATTACATGCTCTTTAGGAACTGTCATATCTAGTTTCTTTTTTTCTTTATTAAAAATTTTGAAGGACCATCTAATGTTAGGGTCAGCTTTTGGTGAACCTTCAGGATTTCTGAAACTACCGTCTACTAAATGGTGATAAGGTTTTCTTCGCACTTTGACTAATTTTTTTTATTTAGAGCTTTTATTATTATCTCTTCTAAGGTTCTACTAATTATTATTGTCCCCTTTTCGTTTGGATGTATGCCATCACTTTGATTAAATTCAGGCTTCATAGCTACTCCCTCTAGTAAAAAAGGAATAAGCTCAATTTTTAATTCTTTGGCTAAATCAGGAAAAATTTTGTCAAACTTTTTTTTATAAGTAAAACCATGTGAGGTTGGAGCAATCATTCCAGCTAGAATAATTTCAATATTTTTATCTTGAGCAATTTTTATGATTTTTTCTAAATTGCTTTTTGTTTCTTTTGGCTCGATACCTCTTAACATGTCATTGGCGCCCAAACATAAAATTATTAGATCTATATCTGGCTCAGTTAAAGTCCAATCAGCTCTATTTAAACCACCTGAAGATGTGCTACCAGAAACACTGCCATCAACAATCTCAATATTATAACCCTTTGCCTCTAAATTTTCCTCTAAAACGACTGGTAAACTATCGGCATCAGATAAACCATAACCCGCCATCAAACTATCACCAAATAACACAACCTTTTCGAGTGCATATGCATTAATGGTTAGTAGACATATAATAATTATTTTAATAATAAAACTTTTGTTCATGAGCTCTCTTCTTAAATTAAAAAAAATAAATCTTAAATACCAAACTGGTAAAGATAATATTAGCGTTTTGAAAGATATAAATTTGACCACAAAAAAAAAAGAGACTATTTCAATAGTAGGTGAAAGTGGTTCAGGAAAAACAAGTTTAATCATGTTAATTGGTGGTTTAGAGCGTCCAACTTCAGGCAAGATATACTTTCTAGACAAAGAAATTACAAAATTGAGTGAAGACGAAGTATCAAAAATCAGAAAAAAAAATATTGGTATAATTTTTCAGTCTTTTTATCTAATCCCCAATTATACAGCCCTAGAAAATGTAACCTTAATTCTTGAATTGAATAAATTCAAAAATCCTGAGAAAGAAGCAAAATCTCTTTTAGATAGATTTGGACTAAAACATCGACTAAACAATCTACCCAGCCAGTTATCTGGAGGAGAACAACAACGTGTCGCTATCGCGAGAGCTATAGCTATGAAGCCAGAGCTAATTCTAGCTGATGAACCTACAGGAAATTTAGATACAGAAAATTCCGATATGATTTCTAAAATTTTATTTAGGTATGTCAAAGAGGAAAGTTCTTCGTTAATTATGGTAACACACGACCCAAAACTTGCTAACCGTGCAAGCAGAAAAATTAAAATTAAAGATGGAAAAATTAAATAAATTTTATCAATACAAGTTTATCTTAATATATGCTCTGAGAGATTTAAAAAGGAACTATAAAAAAATCTCAAGTATAATCATCACCCTGTTCATAAGTCTTTTTATATTAAGTGCAATATTTACTATT
>CACENB010000008.1 GCA_902561015.1 uncultured Pelagibacteraceae bacterium | reverse complement strand
AATAAAAAAAATACTTTTAAAGATTTCATTTCTGTAGCAAAAAACTTAATTGAAAGAAATTATACATCAAAAGGTAAAATAATAGGCATGGGTGGTTCGGCTGGAGGCTTATTAATGGGCGCAGTCGCAAATGAAGCACCTGAATTATTTCTTGGCATAGTGATGGCAGTACCTTTTGTAGATTCATTAACTACAAACTTAGACCACTCACTTCCATTAACAGTTGGAGAATTTGATGAGTTTGGAAATGCTAAAGATAACAAAGATCATTTCGAATATATTTATTCTTATGCTCCATACAATAATATTAAAAAAATGGATTATCCTCATATTTTAATCACAACAAGCCTTAGCGATAATAGAGTTTTGTTTGACGAACCTGCAAAATTTACAGCAAAACTTAGAGATTATAAAACTGATAACAATCTTCTTTTACTTAAGACAGAAATGAATGCGGGTCACGGTGGAAAATCTGGTCGAGATGGTGCTATAGAAGAAATTGCTTTTGATTATGGATTTATTTTAAAAATTTCAAATAAAATCTAAAAAAATACTTGAAAAAAAAAATATAATTCCCATATGATTTTTGTAAGTCGCCTTATGGGGCTTGCATAAATAAACTTGCTTAAAAAAAGGAGGATATATGACAAGTAAGGATCTATCTATATTCAACTCACTAAGACCTTTCTCAATTGGTTTTGACGATATGTTTGACCAATTCGAAAACATGTTGGGTAATGGAAATTTGACTATGCAGTCGAATTATCCACCATACAACATTAGAAAAACTGGGAAAGACAACTATTCAATAGAAGTTGCTCTTGCTGGTTTTAGTAAGAAAGATGTTGAGGTTGAGTTCGAAGATAATTTGTTAACAGTCAGGACAAAACAAGTTAACAAATCTGATGAAAAAAATGAAGATGGTGAAATAATTCACAAAGGTATTTCGCAAAGACAATTTGCAAGATCATTCACTATTGCAGACGATGTAAAAGTGAATAGCGCCGAGTTAAAAGATGGTCTTTTAACAGTAGCTTGTGAGAGAATTTTACCAGATCATAAGAAAAAAAGACTTATCGAAATTAGATAAGCTTGCCCTTACTTGCGAGGTGTATTACTCGCAAGTAAACCTTAAAAACATCCATTAGATACAAAGCCTATTACAATATTGTCTGAATTTATTTCAAATCTTCTTTCGCAGGGGATTAAGTATTTTTTTGTATTGTAAATTACCTCTAAATTACCTTTTGCATTTTTGAAATCTTCATCAGGTTTACCTAATTCCATCTTAAGTTCGCTTAAAGATTTCCCTATAAATTCGCTTAATTTTTCGTTTTCTTTTTGAACTATATTGTCAGTTTTTTCTTTAACAGTTTGACACCCTGTCAATAAATTGACAAATATAATTGTTATTAAAAAAAATCTTAGTTTGTTCATCGTTATAAGTTAACAACATAATTATGGCATAAATATAAACTTCTTAGTTGAATTTTGTGAATAAAGCATACTTAAAAAGAGTATTTTTATTCAGAATCAAATAATTATCATCCATGAGGAGGATTTATGCTTGATAAATATTTCAATTATAAAAAACACAAAACTAATTTTAAAACAGAGGTAATCGCTGGTACTACAACGTTTTTAACCATGGCTTACATCATGTTTTTAAATCCATTTATTTTGTCGGGAGAGTTTGCCGGACCCGAAAAAGGTTTCTTTGATTTCGGCGCAGTTTATACAGCAACTATTTTAGCGACTGCATTAGCATGCTTTATTATGGCGTTCTATGGAAAAACATGGCCAATAGGATTGGCGCCAGGAATGGGAATCAATGCTTTCGTTGCATTTGGAGTTTGTGCTGGAATGGGTTATACGCCGCAGCAAGCTCTAGGTGCTGTATTAGTAGCAGGTTTATTGTTTTTAGTAATATCATTAACCCCTTTAAGAGCTTGGTTAATAAATTCAATTCCTAGAAGTTTAAAGTTAGGTATAGGCGCTGGAATAGGTTTATTCCTAGCAATCATCGGCCTTCAAATAATGGAAGTGGTTGTCGACAATCCAGTAACCTTGGTGCAACTAGGTAACTTAGGTGATCCTCTTGTATTATTAGGATGTGCAACTTTTATTGCAATCATAGTTTTAGATAAGATGAATATTAAAGGTAATATCATTATTGGGATCTTAGTTTTTAGTATTATTGCTTGGGTGACAGGCCTTGCAAAATTTAATGGTATTGCAAGTTCTCCACCGCCAATGACTTATCTTTTTGAATTTGATCTATCTGCCGCTATGACTGCAGGAATGTCTACGGTAATATTTACATTATTATTTATAGACTTTTTTGACACTGCAGGAACATTAACTTCAGTGGCAAATGTTGCTGGAAAAGTTAGCAAAGATGGAAAAGTTCAAGACATAAATAAAGCAATGTTATCTGACAGTGTGGGTACTGTTGCAGGAGCTATGATGGGAACTACTACAGTTACTAGTTACGTAGAGTCTGGTGCAGGAGTTAAAGCTGGTGGAAAAACTGGAATGACATCACTTGTAATTGGCATACTTTTTTTAGCATGTATATTTTTCGCTCCATTAGCAACTAGTTTACCTAAACAAATAGATGGAGCTGCTTTACTTTTTGTTTCAGTTTTATTTATTAGAAATATAACTGATATTGAATGGAACGATGTTTCAGAGTCTGCCCCGGCTATTCTTGCCATGATAACTATGCCTTTAACTTATAGTATAAGCAATGGTATTGCCTTAGCATTTGTGTCGTACGCTTTAATCAAAATATTCACTGGTAAGTTTTCAACTACTTCACCAGCTATATGGTTAATAGCAGTTTTAAGTGTTATAAGTTTTGTAGTTGCCTAAACATTAATAAAATAGGGCTAGTTTTTACTAGCCCTATTTGTTTTGTTTTAATATTTCGTCAATTGATAATTCTTCGTAATGTTCGGTAGGTTGGACAATCCATGGATCTGAATTTAGTCTTATAGGACAAAAATCTGGTTCAAAAGTTGAAGATTTTTTTTTCCATAAACAAGCAGTTTTTACCTCTTTTATAAAATCTTTTGTTGGGCCGTAATTTTTTAGCCATTCTATGCTTTTGTTTAATGTCAATCCAGTGTCAGAGAGATCATCTATTAAAAGCACTTTGTTAAAATCTTCATTACTTGCTAAAGAGCTTATTTCTCTTGCAAACATCAATTGGCCTTGTTGATCCTCCATGCCTTCACCTGAATAACTTTGAATGACAATGTATGCGATAGGTAGTTTCAAAATTCTAGATAAAATATCAATGATTGGAGCTGCTCCTCTCATAATGCCAACTAATACTGTAGGTTTATATTTTTGATGAATTTGTATTGCTAGTTTTTCAACTATTTTAGTATACTCATTAAAGCTGATAATCAATTTCTCTGCCATGAAATTTATTATCATAATTAAAATTATTTAAAAAGGAGAAATCATGAAAGCATATTGGATAAGTTTATACTTAAAAGTAGATAATCAAGAAAATTTAAAAAAATATGCAGAGACTGTTACACCAATAATAAAAAGTTACGGTGGTTTGCCTCTTGTTAGAGGAGGAAAACATACAACTTTTGATGGTGATGATTTTTTAAGAACAGTAGTTTGGGAATTTCCTAATTTCGAACAAGCATTAAAGTGTCATGAATCAAAAGAATATAAAGCTGGTTGGGAATTAGCAAGAAAAACAACTATTAGACATATGCAAATAGTAGAGGGTTTTAATACTGAATAGGTTCTGGATCAATACTTCTCCATAAATACCATGTTGCTACAGAACAATAAGGTGAAAATTTTTTTTTTAAAAGCATCACAAATTTTTCTGGCGGTAAATACTTTTTTTTATAGTTTTTAGAAATTGCTCTCAAAAGGCCAATATCCTGGACAGGCCAAATATTAGATCTATTATAAGTAAAAAGTAAAATCATTTCTGCCGACCATCTTCCAATTTGTTTTAATTGAGAAAGATAAACTATTGCCTCTTCGTCACTCATATTCTTTATTAGTTTTGGATTAAAAGATTTATTTAAAGTCTTTTTTGCTAAATTCTTGATACCAGAGACCTTTTGGCGGCTCAGTCCACAACTTTTTAACTGAGATGTAGTTAATTTAGATACTATCTTTGGATTTATTTTATTATTACACTTCTTTTTAAATTTTGAAAATACAGCGTTTGCAGCAGCAACACTAATTTGTTGACCAATAATACTTTTGCATAAAGAAAAAAATATATTTCTTCTAGAAGTAAGAATTATTTCTGATGGACTTTGATAGCTTTTAATTAACTTTGCTAATACTTTATCTTTTTTTGATAGGTAATTTTTTGCTTTTTTCCAATATTTTGGAACTTTAGTCATTTATTGTTTTAGAAGTGATTATTTTTTTATTATAAATTTCTCTTCTAAAGATAATCAATGTAGATACAATTACTAGTGATGCTCCAAAAAGCGTTTTATATGTGGGCACCTCTCCCCATATAAAGTAACCAAAGACTATGGCAAATAATAAAGCTAAATATTTTAACGGGGTAACAAGAGAAACTTCAGAATATTTATATGACTGACCCAGCCATAGATTAGCTACTCCGCCAAAAATACCAACCAAAGATAAAAATATAAAATCTTTCAAACTTGGCATAATCCATCCCTGTGGAATACTTAAAAAACTTAATAAAGTAATTGATAAAGAAAAATAAAAAGAAATTAACCATATAGGTTCTGTTGTTGATAATTGTCTTAAAGTAATGGCTACATAAGATAAACCAAGACAAAATATTACTGGGAAAACATAATAAATGTTTAATTGGCTTATACCTGGCTCAGTAATAATTAATATCCCTATAAAACCAATTATTACTGCGAGCCATCTGTAAATCCCAACTTTTTCATTTAATAAAAATATTGATAATATTGTTGTAAATATTGGCGCAGCAAATGAAATGCTAACAACGGTCGCTAAAGGTAATTTTCTTAAAGCTATAAAAATTGCAACTAAAGCAACAAGGCCCGACATACAACGTAAAAAATGTAAACCAGCCCTTTTTGTATAATAAAAATTATGAAGTCTCTCTTTAGGTATTATGAGGAAATAAAATAGGATACCAAAAAATCCTCTAAAAAATAAAACTTGTCCTATTGGATACTCAACCGACCACTTAACAATTATGTCCATTAATGAAAATGCACAAACAGACATAAACATGTACAAAAAACCCAATTGATTTTTACTTAGCATACGAATAATTTGTAAATTAATTTAAATCTTTATCAATGGAAATAGCAGTTTTAGCTCTTGGATGTTTTTGGGGTCCTGAAATAAAATTCAGTAAAATTGATGGGATAATTAAAACAGAAGTTGGCTATTGCGGAGGCGATAGCAAACAAACTACCTATAAAGAAGTTTGCACAGGAAAAACTAATCATGCAGAGGTTGTTAGGCTCGATTTTGATGAAAAAATGATCTCGTACGAAAAAATTTTAAATATATTTTTTGATATTCACGACCCAACCACATTAAATTCTCAAGGGCCTGATTTTGGGACTCAATATAGGAGTGAAATATTTTATTTAAATGATAATCAAAAAGAAATAGCTGAAAAGGTTTTAAATGAAGTTAATCAAAAATTGTCAGGCAGAGTCGTAACAAAAATATCATTACTTAAAAATTATTGTGTTGCCGAAGAATATCACCAAAGATATTTGGAAAAAAGATAAATGTCATTAGTAGAGACTGAATGGTTAGACAAGAATCTAGATAATGTAAAAATTATTGATTGCTCATGGCATATGCCTTTAACAAAAAGAAATGGTTTTGAGGAATACAAAACCAAGCATATACCCAACTCCATATTTTTTGATTTAGATTCTAATTCAGACAAAGAAACAAATCTTCCCCATATGCTGGTTGATAAACATGATTGGGAAAAGATTGTTTCAGCAATGGGAATTAAAAATAATGATGAAATAGTAATTTATGACAACTCTGATGTAATAAGTTCGTGTCGATGTTGGTATAATTTTATCTATTTTGGACATGATCCAAAATTAGTTCATATATTAAATGGTGGTTTAAAAAAATGGATCAAAGAAAGAAGAATAACTACCTCTGATTTACCTCAGATAAATACGTCCAAATATAAGAGCCTAGAAAAAAAAGAATTAGTTAAGGATATGAAAATGATAAATCAAAATATAATTAAACCCAGTTTTAAAGTCATAGATGCTAGAAGCAGAGAAAGATTTGAGGGTAGAGTTGCGGAACCTAGAAAAGGATTAAAAAGTGGAAATATTAAGAATTCTTTTTGTATACCATTCCGTTCCTGTTTAAATGAAGACAAAACATTTAAAGATGTAGATGAACTTAAAAAAATTTTTCATTCGTGTTTAAATGATATTGTTGACAAGAATATAGTTTTTTCTTGTGGATCTGGAGTTACTGCGTGTGTTTTGGCACTAGCTTATTCCCTAATAAATGATAAATATCTACCTTGCATTTACGATGGTTCTTGGGCTGAATACGGATTAATTTAGAAGTATGAAAAGATCTACAAAAACAATATCAATTATTTTAATATTTTTTCTTGTTATTGCAGCTGTAATTATTTCAAGAACTTTAATAGCCAATCATTTTAAAAAAAAATTTAGCAAGATACCTCCTCCAGGAATAATAGTTACAGAGGTGATAAACAAAGAATTTTCAGAAAGAATTGAAACTTTTGGCACCGCAATTTCCAAAAAATCACAAACTTTCAAAATTAAAAAAGACGACCTCCTAGGTGATTTAGAGCTTAAAGATTTTGTAAAAAAAGGAGATAAATTAATAAGTTTAAAGAGTGGAGATATTATTGCACCGTTTAGTGGTGTGCTCGGTTACACAGGGCTTACTGAAGATATTTTAGTCTCGAATAACATATTTATTATTACGCTAGATGATAATTCTGAAATTTACTCAGATATAAAGATTCCTGAAAGTTATTCTGCATCAATTAAAAAAGGACTTCCAGTAGAGGTAAAATTATCAAGCTACAAAGATAAAGTTTTTTCTGGAGAAGTTGATTTTGTTTCAAGTAGAATAAATGCAGATACACGAAGTTTATTATCTAGAATTAAAGTGAATAATTCAAACCAAGAATTAATTTCAGGCTCATTGTTGGAGGTTAGTATAAAATTTAACTTAAGAAATTCATTAAGCGTGCCTGATACCAGCGTGATGATTGAAGGTGATAAGTCATACGTTTACAAAATTAATGGTTCCAATATTGCTAATAAAACTGAGGTGAAGACGGGATTAAGAAGTAATAGAAATATTGAGATAATCTCTGGACTTAATGAAGGAGAAACTGTTGTAGCTGAGGGCCTTAAAAAAGTTAGACCCAACGGTAAAATTAAACCTATTACAAAATAAATGTTTATCACTGAATTAAGTATAAAAAGACCTGCGGTATCATGGGTAATGTCCCTAATACTAATTATTTTTGGATTATTTGTATTTTGGAAATTACCAGTTAGAGAACTTCCTGATGGTATTCAACCACCTGTGGTTCAAGTACAAGTAAATTATAACTCAGCATCAGCGTCAATAATAGATCAAGAAGTTACTCAAGTTATTGAAGATGTAATAGGGGGTGCTGAAGGAATAAAGAACATAGATTCTAAATCTGAAAATGGCAGGAGCACAATAAATGTTGAGTTTGACACAAGTATAAATTTGGATAACGCTGCAAATGATATTAGAGAAAGAGTTGCAAGAGTTGTTGATAATTTACCCACAGAGTCAGAACCCCCACAGATATTAAAAAGAGCTGCGGGTTTTACAACAACAATGTGGTTATCTTTGTCCTCGTCTACTTGGAGTGATCTTGAATTAGGAGATTATGCGAAAAGATATTTGGTAGATCAATTTTCAAGTGTAAAAAATGTTGGAAGAATATTAGTTGGTGGTCTAAGAGAATTAAGTATTAGAGTTTGGATTGATCCGATTAAACTGGCGGCAAATGATCTAACAATAAATGAAGTTGAAGATGCAATGCGGGGAGAGAATATTAGTCTTCCAGCTGGAACTCTTGAGGCAGATAACATTGATCTAACGCTTAATTTAGACAAATCCTATAATGATATAGATTCTATTAAACAATTACCGATAAAAAAAACTAATAATAAAGTTATTTTATTATCTGATATTGCAAATATTGAATTTGGACCTGTTTCAGAAAAAACTCTTTTCAAAGCTCAAACTAAAGATCAAATAAATTTGAAAACTGTCGGGATTGGTATTTATGCAAGAAGTGGTGCATCAACAGTTGAGCTTTCAAAGGATATTAAAAAAAAGATAATTGAAGTAAGAAAATCTTTGCCTGAAGAACTAGATTTAAGGGTCTCATTTAACAGAGCTAATTATGTGGAGGCTGCAATTGAGGAAGTATATAAAACCTTGGTTATAGCCTTTGTTTTGGTTGTTTTAATAATCTACTTATTCTTGGGAAATCTCAAAGCTGTAGTTGTGCCAGCTATTGCACTTCCGGTAAGCTTAATAGCATCTTTTTTAGGTCTTTATATTTTTGGTCTATCAATAAATATTTTTGTGCTTTTAAGTTTTATATTGGCCATAGGCATAATTACAGATGACTCTGTAATCATGACAGACGCGATATATAGAAGAATAGAAAATGGAGAAACACCACTTGTTGCAGCCTACAAAGGATCTAAACAAATATCATTTGCAATAATTGCAACAACACTAATTTTGGTTGCTGTGTTCCTTCCGCTAATATTTATTGAGGGAATTTCTGGGACATTATTTAGAGAAACTGCAATTGCATTGTCATTTTCAATAGTAATTTCATCTTTTGTAGCATTAACACTGTCGCCAATGCTTGCTAGTAAATTTTTAAATAAAAAAAGCTCAAAGAAAATTTTTATACAAAAATTTGAGAAAATTTTTTTAAATTTCGCCAAATTTTATAGAGAAACCTTAGATGTTATTGTTCACAAATCTAAATTAGTTGGTATTTTTATAGTCTTTATAATCATTTCTTCTATCTTATTATTTAGTTTTTCAAAAAAGGAATTGCTGCCTATGGAGGATCGAGGTGCTTATTTAATTATAGGAGCTACTGATGAGGGAAGCTCTTTTGAATATACACAAGAACAAGCGCAAAAAGTTGAGGCTAGGTTAATACCACTTTTACAATCTGAAGATAGTCCTTACTCAAGATTTATTATGCGAGTGCCTGGATTTGGAAACTCAGCAAACTCATTTAATAGTTTTATTATAATTGCTCTTTTAGATGATTGGAAAAAAAGAAAAAAAGGACAACAAATAATCTTAAGAGAGGCAATTGGAAAAATTGTTACTCTCCCCCAAGCCCTGGCTTTTCCTATATCACCCCAATCAATAAGAGTTTCTAATTACAATAAACCAGTGCAAATGGTTATTTATGGTAATAGCTACGAAGAACTCGAGGAAATTCAAACACAAATAATTCGAAAAATTAGATCTAACAAAAACCTCTCGAGAATTGAATCTGATTACAATAGAAATAAACCAGAGGTAAAATTAATAATAAACAAAAATAAGGCTAAAGATCTTGGGGTCTCCACAAAAGCTATTGGAGAAACTCTAGAAACTCTTTATGGTGGAAAGAGAATTACTACTTTTAATAAATTAGGTAGAGAATATCCAATTATTGTCCAACAATATTTGTCAGATAGGAGAAATAAAGAGGGAGTTTCAAAGATATTTGTTCGTTCCGATACTACAGGAAAACTAATCTCACTTGCAAATTTAGTAAGCTTTAAAGAGGAAGGCTCTGCAAAAGAATTATCAAGGTACAACAGACAAAGAGCAGTAACAATATCTGCAAATATTAATGAAGGCTATACATTAATTGAAGCAATAAGATTTTTTGAAGATGTAATGAAAAATTTAGCCCCAAAAAATCAAATTACTTGGAAAGGAAAATCTGAGGAAATTAAAGAGACAAGTAATGAATTGTTTATAATATTTATTTTATCTTTACTAACTGCTTATTTGGTAATGGCTGCAACCTTTAATTCTTTTATTCATCCATTTATAATTGTTTTAACTGTTCCATTAGCAATATTTGGTGGATTAGTTTTTATATTATTTTTAAACAGCTCTGTGAATATTTTTTCTCAAATTGCTCTAATCATTCTTATAGGTATCTCTACAAAAAATAGTATTTTAATAGTCGATTATGCCAATCGAATAAGAACTACAGGCAAAAATATTGAGTCAGCAGTAAAAGAGGCATGCTCAGTAAGGTTTAGACCAATCATCATGACATCTTTAAGTACTATGATTGCAATGATGCCACTAGTTATAGGAAATATTGGACCGGGTGCAGGTGAGGGTTCAAGATTGGCTGTGGGTTCAACTATTCTAGGTGGAATGATTATTTCTACATTTTTTACATTATATATTACTCCGTCAATGTACTTAGCTTTAGCTAAAAATACAAAGAGAATAGATGCAGTTGATTTAGAATTAAAAAAAGAATTATCTAAAAAATAATATATTTATTTTTATTAAGAGATTTACTGCACTCTAATAATTGTCTTTTATAAAGACTAGCTTGTTTTTCCACTTTTTTAGCTAATCCAATTACCTTCTTATTCTTTCTGTAATGTTTGAAATTCCCCCAGCCCTCATGGTAAGCAAGATACTGCTTGAAAGCATCTTTTTTTGAAATTTTTAAAATTGTTTCAGTTTTATTTGTATACCAACCAATAAAGTCTACACTATCTTTAAATCTTGCTCTTGTGGCTAATTTATTTCCAGTCTCTTTTTTATATTGCTCCCATGTTCCTTTAACAGCTTGTGAGTAACCGAATGAACTTGATGGTCTTTTATAAGGAATAACTTTAAAAATTTTTTGTCTTGCAGGTTTTGCTAACCAATCAAAGTCTGACTCCATTTTTATAATTGCAAGTTGAATATAAATCGGAGTGCCCCATTTTTTTTCAACTTTTTTTGTGTGCTTATACCAAAGATATCTCTCATTAAATATTGAGCAACTATTTGAAGTGTTTGATGGAATCGATGAGCAACTTGTTAACAAAAAAAAAAATAAAATAATTACTTTATTTTTTAAATATGCCATATTTATTTATAATTTTCTTAATAAAAATTACAACTATCACTCCAGATATATTTCCAAAAAGGTCTTGCCATTGAAAACTTCTTTCAGGTATTAATAAGTGAAAAACTTCTAGAATTATTGATAATACAAGCAAATAGATTATTAATATTTTAGTTTCATTAAATTTATAAAAGGTAAGAAAACCTACCATTGATAACAAAATGAAAGCATAAAAATGATTCGATGATATTATAAAGTTGCGTGTTATTTGAGGTTGCATTTTAATATCACCATGTAGAAGAAAGCCAATCAAACTACCTGGAAAAATATATAAAAAAATCAGACAAAAGTTCAGAAAGTAAAAAATTATTTTATATTTAGAAAAAAATTTTATCATTAATTATATAGTTTTATTTATAAATATATTTTAAAAATATAATATGAGTTTTTTAATTCTTGTAAGACATGGACAAAGTATATGGAATCTTGAGAAAAAATTTACAGGATGGGTTGACGTAGATATTACAGAAACAGGCAAATTCGAGGCTAAAAAAGCAGGACAACTTATTAAAGAACAAAACCTTAAAATAAACTACTATTATTCATCTGTTCAATTAAGAGCAAAACATACCCTAAAAATTATAAAAGAAATTTTAAATGATGAAAAAGAATTTAAATCTGCCTGGCAGCTTAACGAGAGACACTATGGAGCTCTTACTGGCTTAAATAAGATAGAAATGGCAAAAAAAATTGGTGAAAAAAAAGTGCACGAGTTTCGTAGATCTTGGGATATGAAACCAGATGCCCTAAGTAAAGAAAGTCCACACCATCCTAGTAACATAAGTACTTACAAAGATGTTCCAGAGGAGCATATTCCAAGCACAGAGTCTTTAAAAGATACTTACGATAGAGTCGTTAAATTTTTTGAGGAAGAAATCCAAGAAAAATTGAGAGATACTAATATTTTAATTTCAGCCCATGGCAATTCTATTAGAGCTTTATGCAAAAAACTTTTTGAATTAGATAATAATCTGATTTCAAATCTAGAAATACCTACAGGAAATCCTTTATTGATAAAGTTAGACAATAATTTGAAAATCACAAAATGTGAGTATCTTGATAAAGAGAGGGCTAAAGATCTTTTAGTTTTTTGAAAGTTTCTAAATTAGTTAAATGATAGAATTTATTTAAGCTTTCATATCCATTAAGTTGATTCTTGTTTCGTAATTCTTTCCATACTTCTAAAATTGAAAAATTTTTTAAAACGTAATTTTCAAACAAACTTTTATTGAAAATTTTACAACCAATATAAATAAAATTATTATCTTCACCTTTTTGCAATAGATTATCTTTTAATTTAAAATCTCCGTTAAAGCTCTTATCAAAACTTAGTTTCTTATCTGCAACTAAAAGAATGCAACTCAATTTATTAGAAAAATAAAAATCTTGCATTTTATTTATTTCATTAACATATTTATAGTTCCACAAAGTATCAGGATTAAAAACTAAAAAATCTTGATCTGTAGTATTTTTCACTAAATTCATTATACCACCGCCTGTATCCAAAATATTCTTTCCATCTTCTTTAATCTCAATATCTACCTCAAAATTTTTCATTTTAATAAATTCATTTATTTGATCTCCAAGGTGAAATGTATTTATAAGAATTTTTTTTATACCAAGTTTGGAAATTACATTAATACAGTTTTCTAAAATTGTGGTATCTTTGATTTTCAGCAGAGGTTTTGGAGTTTCAAGAGTTAGGGGATTCAGTCTTTTACCAAAACCTGCACATAATATTAATGCAGTTCTAATTCTCATTTAATTTTTTTTTCAAAATTTTGACTTAGTAAACTTTTTAAATTAAAGAATACTTCGTTTTCTTTAATACGCATATTTATTAATTCCCATGTATATGGAATTAATTTAATATACTTTTTTTTTCCATCTCTCAAAGATAAACGTGTAAAAATTCCAATTATCTTAAGATTTCTTAAAACTGATAATATCTCAAAATCATTTTTAAATTTATTCTTTATCAAATTTTTTTGTTTTTTAAGGTAGTGATCATAAACTTTTTTTTTAAATGATTTTGATGTCTTAAATCTTACATCGTCAATTAGAGATGCTAAATCGTATGCCTTATTTCCGATTAAAGCATCTTGACTATCTATAACTCCTATTTCATTCCTGACTAACATAAGATTTGATACATGAAAATCTCTATGGACAAACACATTATTTTTTAAACTTAATTTTGATATTAATTCCTTAATTACTTTGTTAAATTTTTTTGAAAAAGTTTTTTTTTTAGAGTTTTTTAAATTTTCCTCTGCATACCATTTGCTAAATAAATTAGTCTCATTGATTAAAATTTTTTCGTTATATTTAGGAATATGATAAATCTTATTTTTAAAATTTTTTATACTTCTATTTTTTATTAATTGTATCCTAATCAATAAATCTATTATTTTTTTAAAATATAAAAATTTATTAACTTTTTTTCTTTTCAGAGTTTTAAATATTGTGTAGTCACCAAAATCCTGAATTTCTATATAGTTTTTTTTGTAATTCTCTTTAATTAATTTTGGAGCTAAAATTTTATTTTTATTTAATATTCTATTTATTGCCTCATATATAATTAAATTTTTAATTTTTTCCTTTTTTGCAAGGACTATTATGGAATTAGCGTTTTTACTTTTTTTTCTGTAAAATTTTCTGAAAGACGCATCACCCTTTATTTTTTTCAAATTTTTCATCAAAAATTATAGTTTTAGACCTTTAATTTGCACTGATCTTTTTTGATAATCATCCTCGTATTTAAAAAATAATTCTATCAATTTTTCAGGTTTTTTTTTAATAATCTCAGGCCATTCTATTAATGTAATTGTATTTAGATTATCTTCAAATAAACCCAAGCTCTTTAATTCACCATCATTTTTTAACCTAAATAAATCGTAATGATTTACGACAAATTTATTCACATCGTATTGGTTTAAAAGATTAAATGTAGGGCTTATAACCTCTGTAATTTTTACTTTATTCTTTTGTTGAAAAGCATTCACGAGATATTTTATAAACGTAGTTTTGCCTACTCCCATTTCACCGTATACAAAAACTATATAATTTGGTTTAGCTTTATTCGAAAAATTCTTAGCAAATTCTTTGGTATCTTTTTCAGAGTTTAAAATTATTTTATCACTGTTAGTAGCGATAGGCATTTGGTTTGAATGGACCATTAACGCCGACACTTATATAGTCTGCTTGATCTTTAGATAGTTTAGTTAACTTTGCACCAACTTTCTTTAAATGTAGAGTAGCAACTTTTTCATCTAAATGTTTTGGCAAGACATATACTTTATTTTCATAATTTTTGTGATTGTTCCAAAGTTCTATTTGTGCAATTACTTGATTGGTAAATGATGCACTCATCACAAAACTTGGATGCCCAGTTGCACATCCTAGATTGACTAATCTGCCCTCCGCTAAAAGAATTATCCTTTTTTTACTTGGTAATTCGATTTCATGGACTTGAGGTTTAATCTCTGTCCATTTATAATTTTTTAAAGCATCAACCTGAATTTCATTATCAAAATGACCGATATTACATAGTATTGCTCTATCTTTCATTTCTCTCATATGATCAGCAGTAACAATATCTTTGTTACCAGTAGCTGTAACAATAATATCTGCTTGGCCTATAGCATCCTCCATGAGAACAACCTCATAACCTTCCATAGCAGCTTGTAGAGCACAAATTGGATCTGCCTCAGTGACCAAAACTCTAGCGCCACTTTGTCTGAGTGAGGCGGCACTACCTTTTCCAACATCCCCAAAACCTGCCACAATAGCAACTTTTCCAGACATCATTACATCTGTTGCCCTTCGTATTCCGTCGACTAAACTTTCTCTACAACCATAAAGATTATCAAATTTTGATTTTGTAACAGAGTCATTAACATTTATGGCTGGAACTAACAGTGCTTTGTCTTTTTCCATTTTATTAAGCGCTTTAATTCCAGTTGTAGTTTCTTCAGAAACGCCTTTAACGTCTTTTAATAAATCTTTATATTCTTTATGCATTATTGCAGTAAGGTCACCACCATCATCTAAAAGCATGTTTGGTTTCCAATCTTTATTTCCTATGATTGTTTGTTTAATGCACCATAAATACTCCTCTTCCGTCTCACCTTTCCAAGCATAAACGGGTATTCCAGCTTTAGCTATAGCAGCAGCTGCATGGTCTTGAGTAGAAAAAATATTGCACGATGACCACCTTACTTCTGCACCTAAATTGGCTAATGTTTCAATCAAGACTGCTGTTTGAATAGTCATGTGCAAACAACCAATAATCTTTGCTCCTTTAAGGGGAGATTTCCCTTTATATTCCTCTCTTAATGCCATCAATCCAGGCATTTCGCTTTCAGCTATTGAGATTTCCTTACGTCCAAATTCTGCTTGAGATATATCTTTAACTTTAAAATCTGCCATGTTGTGGATCTTCTAACAACAAAGTTTTAATTAATCAATAGAACTTTATAACATTGGAAAAATGACTTCCATTCTTGCGCCCTTTTTGTCAGTTCGATTTGATGCTTTAATAGAACCATTATGTAGATCAACTAAATTTTTAACAATATTCAATCCTAAACCAGAATGTTGACCAAATTTATCTGGTCTATTACTATAAAATCTCTTGAAAATTTTGTTAGTGTCTTTCTCCTTAAATCCATCTCCTTCATCTAAAATATCAATATAAATTTTTTTGTCCTCCAATTGAGACACTTTTACAATTATATTTTTATTATCCTCACTAAACGATATTGCATTATCTAAAAGATTTGCAATAATTTGTTCTATTCTATTCTCAATACCGTTAATGAAGTAATTTTTCTTACCATCATTTTCATAAGAAATTTCTATTCCTCTTTTCACTTTGTAAATGTTATTAAAATCATCAACAACAGACTTTATTATAGGTTCAATATCTAATTTTTTTATCTTTTCCTTGCTTAAGGCCACCTCATCTTTCAGCATTTGAGAATAATCTGTGATCAATCTCTCTATTCTCTGAACATCATGACTTAAGATATTTACCAATTTTACTCTTTGATCTATATCATTTGTATCTTGTAGGATCTCTGATGCACTTTTAAGAGAGGCTAATGGATTTCTAATCTCATGTACAAGATCTGTCGAAAAATTTTCAGCTTGTGAAATTCTTTTCTGCAATTCTAAAGTCATATCATCTAGAGAACTGGACAGCAATCCAAGTTCATCATTCCTAAGTTTTAAATTTTCAATGTTGGTTATCTTTGAATTTTTTTCCTTAATTGTTTTTGTGTAAGTAACCAAATTTTTTATTGGTTTCAAAAAATATCTATTTAAAACAAATGAAAAAATTAAGATTACTATTCCAACAGCAATAGCTGTTCTGATAATAAATGTTTTTCTCTCATCAATAGCAGCTTTAATATCATTTGCATTTTCGCTAATTGCTAGATACCCGATATTTTTATCATTTTCCATTACATTTTTAATAGTTGTTAGTTTAAATTTATTAAATTCATCTTCGGTAAACGTAAAGGGTATCCCATAGTTTTTAGACTCAGCATAATTAGACAGAATATCTTTTAGTGATACATTGTTTTCATTGCCCATATTTATATTCTTATCCTCACTAATTTCTTTTGTTTTATCTTCATTCAATATGTCTAATTCAACTATATCTAATCTTGTTGAAAATGATCTTGGGTCAAGGTCAAGGGTATCTGTATCCCCAATTAAGTTTAATTCATTATCAAAAAAAATAACTCTATCCAAATTTTGAAAAAGAAATCTTGTAGAAAACAAAAATTTTCTTATATCTTCCTCAATAAATTTAACATTAAGTCTATTAAGATTATCAATAGTATTATTTATAATTTCGATATGATTAGAAGATTTTTTCTTTATTAAATTTGGCTGAACATTTTTCAGGTATATAAATGTAAATAATCCAATTATTGTAAAAAAAATTAAGTTTATGAATAGAAATTTTTTTAATATGGACAAATCTTTAAGAAAGCTGCTTAGCATTAGCTAACATTCCATCTGTACCCACTTCCATATCTAGTCTCAATAGCTGAAAAATCTGGATCAACTTTTTTAAATTTTTTTCTTATTCTCTTTACATGACTATCAATAGTGCGGTCTTCAATATCTGTATCCTCTCTGTAAGCAATATCCATCAATTGAGCTCTTTCTTTTATTATACCGGGTCTTTTTGCTAATTCTTTAACGAGTAAAAATTCTGTTGTAGTTAATTTATCAGGTAGTTGTTTGCCGTTCCATTCACATTCCAATTGCGAGGGGTCTAGTTTTAATTTTCCATGCGAGATAATACTCTTATTTTCTTCAATAGTATCTTTTGTATCTTTTTTTCTTAATTGAACTCTAATTCTTTCAATTAATACTTTTATTGAGAAACCTCCAGATTTTTTAATGAAATCATCTGCTCCTAACTTCAATCCAAGCAATTCATCTATTTCATCATCTTTGGAAGTTAAAAATATCACTGGCAATGAAGTTTTTTTTCTTAATTTTTTTAATAATTCTTCTCCATCCATTTTTGGCATTTTTATATCAATGATTGCTAGATCAGGCGGAGTTCTTGTTAATCCAATTAACGCGCTCTCACCATCTATATATGTTTGAACCTTAAAACCTTCTTTTTCTAAAGCTATACTGAGGCTTGTCAGGATGTTTCTATCATCATCAATCAAAGCAATTGTTTGTTTATGCATACTACAATATAAAAATACTAAATTGTTCTAATTTGGGCAATCAAATTAAATTAATGAAGTGAACCCCAATTATCGCCGGTATTTAAATCTACTGTTAAAGGTATCGAAAATGAATGGTGGTCGCTATTAACAACACTAGTCATTTCATCAATAATTATTTTACTTATTCTTTTTACATCTGTTTTTGGAGTTTCAAGAATCAACTCATCATGAATTTGTAAAAGTATTTTTGTATTTTTATTCTTTTCCTCTAATAGTTTTTTTTGCAATCTTATCATTGCTAATCTCATAATTTCAGATGCAGATCCCTGTATTGGAGCATTTATAGCTGCTCTTTCTTGAAAATTTCTCACATTATAATTCTTATCATTAATGCTAACGAAATGTGATTTTCTTCCAAAAATATTAGTTACGAAACCGCTTTTTCTGCAAAATTTAATAGTGTTATCCATATAAACTTTAATTTCAGGAAATTTTGCAAAGTACGAATTCAAAAATTCCTCTGCTTCATGGTTGGAAACGTTAATTTGTTTTGCTAATCCATATTGTGAAATTCCATAAATTATACCAAAGTTAATTGCTTTTGCTTTTCTTCTCTGGTCATCATTAACTTTTCTAATATCAATATTGAAAATCTGACTTGCCGTCAAAGAGTGTATATCTTCATTATTTTTAAACGCTTTTTTAAGTTCTTTTACATCAGCAATATCTGCTAAAATTCTCATTTCAATTTGATTATAGTCTGCCGAGATCAAAGCATGTTCTTTCTCTGCTATAAATGCTTTTCTGATATCTTTGCCATCCTCAGACTTAATTGGAATATTTTGTAGATTAGGTTCACTTGATGCCAATCTTCCTGTAGTAGTAGCAGCAAGTAAAAAAGAAGTGTGAACTCTTTTTGTTTTGGGGTTAATATGCTCTGGTAAAGCATCTGAGTAAGTATTTTTTAATTTTGATATTTGTCTCCAGTCTAAAACTAATTGTGGAAATTTATGACCTTTAAATGCTAAATCCTCTAATACCGCTGCACTAGTAGCGAAACTACCTTTTTTGGTTTTTTTTAGATCAGCAATTTTAAGCTCATTATACAAAATTTCACCAAGCTGTTTTGGTGATGCAATATTGAATTCTTTTTTAGATATTTTAAAAACTTCTTTTTGAATTCTTAAAATTTTTTTTTCAAAATTTGAGGATAAAATTTTAAGGAATTTATAATCTATTTTAATTCCCTCAATCTCCATATTTGCAAGAATTGTTATCATTGGTTTTTCAAAAAGTTCGTAAACATTAATCATTTTTTCATCTTTAAGACTTTTGTAAAATTTTTTATAAAGCCTATAAGTAATATCAGCATCTTCAGCAGCGTAATTTTTTGCTTTTTCTAGATCGACTTCACTAAAATTTATTTCTTTTTTTCCAGTCCCTACTAAATCTTTAAAAGCTATTGTTTTGTGACCTAAATGGATTTCCGACAATGTATCCATATTGTGTCTGTTTTTCCCTGCATCAAGAACATATGACATAAGCATTGTATCTTCCATCGAGGAAAGTTTTATACCTTGCTTAAGTAAAACTATAAAATCAAACTTTATATTTTGACCAATCTTTTTAATACTAGGATCTTCAAATAAAGGTTTTAATTTTTTTAAAACAAGATCCTTATTAATATTTTCTTTAGAATTATGGTTAAGAGGTATGTAACAAGCTTTACCGATTTTTGAACTTAAAGAAATTCCTATTAAATCTGCTTGATGAGGATCTAATGAACTTGTTTCGGTATCAACAGCAAGTTCTCCGACCTCCTCGGCCTCTTTAATCCAATCATCTATTATTTTTATGTCTTTAATTAAAAAATAATTTTTATTAGAAATTTTTTCTTGAGTTTGAATAATTTTAGTATCTTCTTTTTTATCCTCAAAATTTGGCTCGCCGTAAGTTGAAATAGCCGAACTAAGTAATCTATTAAATTCCATTTCCCTTAAAAATTTATATAACTTTTCTTTATTAATTTGCTTTAATTGAAATTCCTCTGGATTTTTTTTAATTGGAGCATCATTTTTCAATGTTACTAATTTTTTGCTAATTATCGCTTTATCTTTATTTTCGAGTAAGGTCTCTCTTCTTTTATTTTGTTTAATCTCACTTGCAGATTTTAGAAGAGTTTCTAAATTTCCATATTTATTTATCAACTCAGCTGCAGTTTTTATACCAATTCCTGGGACACCCGGCACATTATCACTACTGTCTCCGGCTAATGCCTGCACATCTATCACTTTGTCAGCTGTAACACCAAATTTTTTTTGAACATCCTCATCATTGATAAATTTATTTTTCATTGGATCATAAATTCGAACACCTTTTTTGTATAATTGCATCAAGTCTTTATCTGAAGATACTATTGTCACTTTAGCTCCGACTTTTAAAATCATATTTGTATAAGTTGCTATTAAATCGTCTGCTTCATAGTTAGTTAACTCCACAGATGGTAAATTAAATGCTAATACAGACTTTCTAATATAATCGAATTGAGGTGCTAAATCGTCAGGTGCTTCCGCTCTATTAGCTTTATAGTCTTTATAAATTTCATTCCGAAATGTCTTTCTAGCTGAGTCAAAAATAACTGCAAAATGAGATGGTTTTTGTAAATTTTCTTTTGACTTAGAATCTTCAAGAAGTTTAAAGAGCATACTACAAAAGCCGTTTACGGCTCCAGTAGGCAACCCATCGCTTTTTCTTGTTAAAGGAGGAAGAGCATAGTAGGCTCTAAATATATAGCCGGATCCATCTATCAGGTAAAAGTGATCAGTTTTTTGAATCTTGCTCATTAATAATTAATATAGATTATTAAAAAAATAAGAGTATTATTATTTTATGGAACTTACCAAAAACATTATCAGCAATTCAAAAATAATCAAATCAGCTATTTTTGTGTTAATTGGGACAGCTTTATTAGCTATGTCATCTAAGATACAAACTCCATTTACTTTAGTGCCCGCAACTATGCAAACTTTTGTAGTTATGTTTCTTGGGATTATATTGGGATATAAATTGGCGACGCTAACTGTCATTTTATATTTGATTGAAGGATCTTTTGGATTACCAGTTTTTGCTAAAGGTGGAGGGATTGGATATCTTTTAGGTCCAACGGGAGGATACCTAGTTGGTTTTATTTTTACTGCATTTTTTGCAGGTCATATAAATGAAAATAAGGATCCAATAATTGTGTTTTTATATTTATTATTTTCGGTAAGTATAATCTATATTCTTGGATTGGGAGGTTTGTGGAATTATATGGGTTTTGATAAAACTTTTAATGATGTTTTCTCAGTTGGAGCGAAACCATTTTTACTAATAGAGGTTTATAAAATTTTAATTCTCACAGTATTATCAAAACAATTAATAAAGATTAGAAAATTTATTTAGGAGACCTTTTAGATAAAATTCTTTGTAAGGTTCTTCTATGCATTTTTAGTCGCCTAGCTGTTTCAGAGACGTTTCTGTTACATAATTCGAAAACTCTATGAATATGTTCCCATTTTACTCTATCAGCTGACATTGGATTCTCAGGTGGAGCGGCTTTTTTATTCGGATCAGCTAAAAGTGCTTTCTCAACATCGTCGGCATCAGCAGGCTTAGCCAAATAGTCTATCGCACCTTCTTTAATTGCAGCTACGGCTGTAGGGATATTTCCATAACCAGTCAACATTATTATTCTGCTTGATGAGTTATTTGATTGTATTTCTTTTACTACCTCTAATCCATTACCATCATTCAACCTAAGATCGACAACGGCAAATCCTGGTTTTTTAGATTTGACCGACTCTATTCCTTTTTGCACACTCTCAGCTTGAAATACCTCAAAACCCTTCTTTTCCATTGCCCTAGCTAATCTTTCTCTAAAAGGATTATCATCATCAACAATTAACAGTGATTTATTCTCAAAATCACTTAAATTTTGCAATGTAGCGTCAGATTTCATAACTGTAATATGGTGTTTTTTTTCCACAATTCAATAGAGTATTATTTTCTTTACATTAAGCCACTATTGAATTAATTGCTCGAATTATTAAAGTTTTTTTTAAAAAAAGCTTTTTTTTTGTTAAATTTTTTTTAGGGGGCATTTAAATGCAAAAATTTACATCAGTTGAAAATTTAATAAATCAACTGAAACCAGATAAACCGGTCTATTGTATAAGAAAGAAATCAATTCTTTCTGCATCAAAATTTTTTCAAAAAAAATTTCCTGGTAAGATTTTATATGCTGTAAAGACAAATCCTCATCCAGAGATAATTAAAACTCTTCTGAAAAGTGGTATCAGTGAATTTGATGTTGCATCAATATCGGAAATTAAATCTGTTAGGAAATTTAGCCAGAGTGCAAAATGTTCCTTTATGCACACAGTGAAAAGTCGTGAGGATATGCAAGAAGCTTATTTTAAATATGGCATTAAAACATTCGCACTAGACACTAAAGAAGAATTAATAAAAATAATTGAGAGTACTAAAAATGCTAAAGATCTTGAAATTTTTGTAAGAGTTGCAGTTTCAAATGAACACGCAGAGATAGACTTATCAAAAAAATTTGGAGCCATGAATAATGAGGCTTGTGGATTATTAAGGCTTGCAAAACAATACGCAAATAAAATTGGTTTGAGCTTCCATGTAGGATCACAATGTATGCATCCGATTTCTTATACAAAAGGAATAGCTGTGATAGGTAATATAATTAAGAAAACAAAAATTATACCGGACTACATAAATGTTGGTGGAGGATTTCCAACTATATACCCAGATTTAGTTCCACAATCATTAGATAATTATTTTCAAGAAATAAAAATGAGTTTAGATAATTTAAAATTAAATAATTTACCTGAAATTATATGTGAACCAGGAAGAGCATTAGTTGCTGAAAGTGGATCAACAATTGTTAGAGTAAACTTAAGAAAAAAACAAAAACTATATATTAACGATGGTACTTATGGTACTCTATTTGATGCTGGGACACCAAATATAGTTTTCCCGTCAAAATTAATTAAAGAAAGTTCTAATAAAATAATTTCTAAAAAGTTAACAGCTTTTGATTTTTATGGTCCAACTTGTGACAGTATGGATTACATGAAAGGTCCTTTCGTTTTACCCAACAATATTAAAGAAAATGATTATATTGAGCTTGGTCAGCTTGGTGCATATGGTCTTACATTCAGGACGCAATTTAATGGTTTCTTCTCAAATGAAATTTATGAAGTTGAAGATAATCCAATAATGAGTCTATATGGGAAAGACGCTAATAAAGCCACATTAGTTGCTTAATGTCTGAAAAAAAAAATCTCGGCCATAATAGCAAAAAAGATTTTCTTAAAAGTCCAGTTGAACATATAGATATTACCTCATTTGACTCTAGAAAAATTATTTCTTCTATGAAAAAAATGTCTTTTGTCTCAAGAGAAACAGCAAATGCATCTGATATATATAACGAAATGTTGAAAGATAAAGATTGCACAATATTTCTAACCTTAGCTGGATCTACCTCTGCAGCTGGATGTATGCATATTTACCGAGATATGGTGAAATATAATATGGTTGATGCAATTGTAGCAACCGGTGCATCAATAATTGATATGGATTTTTTTGAGGCGCTTGGATTTAAACATTATCAGGGCTCTCAGTACCAGAATGATAATGAATTAAGAAATAACTACATAGATAGGATTTACGATACTTACATTGATGAAGAAGAACTTCAAATGTGTGACAAAATAATAGGTGAAATTGCTGATAAGTTACAACCTAAAGCTTACACATCAAGAGAGTTTATAAAAGAAATTGGAAAATATTTAAAATCAAATGCAAAAAAGAGGGGTTCTTTAATAGAAACAGCATATGATAATAATGTTCCAATATTCTGTCCAGCATTTACAGACTCCAGTGCAGGTTTTGGTTTAGTAATGCATCAAGAAAGAAATCCTAATAATCACATAACAATAGACTCTATTAAAGAATTTAGAGAACTAACTGAAATAAAAATTAAATCTAAAGGTTCTGGATTATTTATGATTGGTGGTGGAGTTCCAAAAAATTTTATTCAGGATACTGTTATATGTGCTGAACTTTTAGGTAAAAATGTAGATATGCATAAATATGCTGTACAAATTACAGTTGCGGATTCAAGAGATGGCGCTTGTAGCAGCTCAACACTTAAAGAGGCAAGTTCATGGGGTAAGGTCGATACAACTAAAGAACAAATGGTTTTTGCTGAAGCAACATCTGTTTTACCTTTGATCGCAAGTGATGCCTATCACACAGGTGAGTGGAAAAATAGAGATAGAAAAAACTTTGCCAAAATATTTTGATTGATGATCAAAAAAGTAAAAATTGGAATTATTCAAAGTAAAATTTCAGACAATTTTAAAAAAAATTTAACTTCAGCTATAAAAAGTATAAAGAAAGCAGCATCAAAAAAAGCTAAGATAATTTGTATGCCAGAACTGTTTTTATCAAATTATTTTTGTCAAACAGAAAGTCATTCTAATTTTAAGCTAGCAGAAAAAATACCAGGTAAAACTACAAAAATATTTTGTGAATTAGCAAAAGAATTACAAATAGTATTAATGATTTCATTATTTGAGAAAAAAACGCACGGCTTCTATCATAATACTAGTATCGTTATTAGTGAAAAAGGTAAAATTTTATCTAAATATAGAAAAATGCATATACCGGATGATCCTGGTTATTATGAGAAATTTTATTTCACTCCCGGTGATTTAGGTTTTAAATCTGTAAAAACTAAGTTTGGTAAAATCGGACCTTTGATATGTTGGGACCAGTGGTTTCCTGAAGCAGCAAGGTTGACTGCACTAAAAGGTGCACAAATAATTTTTTACCCTACTGCCATTGGTTGGCATCCTAAAGAAAAAAGGGAATTTGGAAAAACTCAATTAAACTCTTGGATAACAATGCAAAAATCTCACGCAATTGCGAACGGCACTTATGTGGTTGCAGCAAATAGAGTTGGTGTTGAAAAAAAAGGAAATAAAAAAATAGAGTTTTGGGGAAACTCAATGATAATTGATCCGAGTGGAGAAATAATTGGAAAACTGGGCAATAAAAAAGAGGAAATATTAATCCGTGAAATAGATTACAAAAAAATTGATACCACTAGAGAACATTGGCCCTTTTTAAGAGATAGAAGAATCGACTTTTATAAAGGCATACTAAAAAATCCTATAGATGAGTGATGAGCTTAAAAAATTCAGAATGCCTGCTGAATGGGAACCTCAAAAATCAGTTTGGATTGCTTGGCCATATAATAAAAATGATTGGCCAGGTTTATATAAATTTATTCCTAAAGTAATTTTAGAAATTATATTTATTATTTCAAAAAGTCTTAAAGTTAATTTGATTGTTAACAAAAAAAAAACAAATATTAAAAAGCTAATAGATTCTAATAAAATTACAAATATCAAATTTCATTATATTAAAACTGACAGAATATGGTTAAGAGACTCCGGGCCGATATTTATAACAAATAGAAAAGATAATAAAAAAATGATTTTAAATTTTGGTTTTAATGGATGGTCAAAATACAGTAATTACAAAAATGACAATAAAATCAATGAAAATATCAGTAAAATTTCTAATTTAGAAAAGATTGATCCAATAATTAAAAAAAATGGAAAAACTAAAAAAATAATAATGGAAGGAGGTGCATTTGATGTAAATGGCTCAGGATCAATTCTATTAACTGAGGAGTGTTTACTGAGCAAAACTCAGGAAAGAAATAAAGATTTTATCAAAAAAGATTACGAGGAACTGTTTAGAAGATATTTGAATATAAAAAACTTTATATGGCTTAAAAAAGGGATTGCAGGTGATGATACACACGGACATGTTGATGACATAACGAGATTTGTCTCTAGCAATACAATTATGACTGCGATTGAGACTAATAAGAAAGATAAAAATTACAAAAACTTAAGTGAAAATTTAAAAATTTTAAAAGAAAGTAAAAATGAGAGAGGGAAAAAATTTAAAATCATAAAGGTACCTATGCCATCGCCTATCTATATAAAGAACACAAGAGTTCCTGCAAGTTATATGAATTTTTATATTTGTAATAAAAAAGTACTACTTCCAGTATTTAAAGTTAAAGAAGATATTATCGCCATTAAAATATTCAAAGATTTTTTTAGAAAAAAGAAAGTTCAAACAATTGATTGTAGTAAATTAATATGGGGATTTGGTGCTATTCACTGCATGACCCAACAAGAACCTAAAATTTAGTTAGGCTGCTTTTAATGTACCTAATAGTAGTCTAAAAGGTATAAGCATAACTAAGGCAACAAAAATTTTAACTGCTAAATCTCCTAATGAAAGAGTGGTCCAAGGTATTCCTGTTCCATAAAATGATATCGAGAAGAACAGAAAAGTATCTACTGTTGAGCCAATTAAAGACGATGTTAAGGGAGCTATGTACCATTTTCTTTTTCTCAACTGGTCAAAAATTTGAACGTCTAAAAGTTGAGCGATTATAAATGCCGTCCCTGATCCTATTGCAATTCTAATTGAAATGAGATCGGTAAAATTTGTCGAGAATGCCAATGTAAATAAAATTCCTATTGTAAAACCAATATATACAATCTTTCTAGCCACAATTTTTCCAAAAGATCTATTGGCCAAGTCTGTAATTAAAAAGGCAATGGGATAACTAAAAGCACCATAAGTTAATAGCTCTTCTAAACCATAATAGTTAATTGGGAACTGGACTAAGTAGTTTGAAGCTAAAACTACAACCCCCATAATCAATGAGAGTAACAAAAATAATTTATTCATCAGGCGTTTTTAGATTGAATTATTTTTTTTTGAAATGGTGACTTAATTAAAAGGTTTTTTTTTAATTTTTTCAATCTTGGTGATAAATTTTTATTTTTCACAGTCTTTAAAAATTCATCAAAGCTCCCTTTCTTATCAACTGATCTTACTCCAGCATTGCTGACCGTTAATCTTAAACTTCTTTTTAAAAGCTCACTGGTAAACTTAACTTTTTTCAAATTTGGTAAAAATCTTCTTTTTGTCTTATTGTTGGCATGACTAACATTATGACCTTTCATTGGGATTTTTCCAGTAAGTTCACATTTTTTTGACATAATAGACCGACTATATAAGATTAGAAAATGCTTGCGTCAAGTTTATAAAATTTGAATTTTATTTTTTTCCTATAATTTCTGAGAAATTCTTAATACCGTCTTTTATCAGTAATTCCTTAAGCTCTTTTTTAATTAAATTTACAATATTAGGCCCTCTGTAAACCATTCCTGTGTAAAGTTGAACGTAATTAGCGCCCGCTAAAAATTTTTCATAAGCACTTTTTCCTGAATCAACTCCACCAACACCTATAATTTTAATTCTTCCATTGAGAATTTTGTAAAATTTATTAATTAAGTTAGTAGATTTTTCTTCAATTGGTTTTCCAGATAGACCCCCTTTTTGATGCTTTTGTATATTATTTAAACTATCCCTAGTTGAGTCAGAAGTATTTGAAATAATAATAACCTCAATGTTATTATTCAATAATACATCTGAAATGTTATTAATTTCTTTATCATCTATATCAGGTGAAACTTTTACTGCTAATGGAACTGTTGAATTTAAATTTTTTTTTTCATTCTCTATTTCTTTTAACAATTCATTTAATTTTGATTGATCGTGAAAATTTCGTAGATCTTCAGTATTTGGTGAAGAAATATTTATAGTAATATAATCTGCAACATTATAGAAGGTTTTAAGACACTTTAAATAGTCCTCAAGTCTATTTTCAGAATCTTTATTTGGTCCAATATTTACACCTAGTAAACCAATTTGTTTATTAGATTTAATTCTATGGACTATATTTTCTGCACCAGAGTTATTAAAGCCAAGTCTATTTATTAATGCCTCATCCTCTTCTAATCTAAATACTCTTGGTTTAGGATTCCCGTATTGCTTTAAAGGAGTTATAGTACCTACCTCTACAAATCCAAACCCCAATTTGAATAATGAATTATATACTTCAGCATTTTTATCAAAACCTGCTGCCATACCAATAGGATTTTCCAATTTTTTATTAAATAATTTTGTTTCAAACAAGGGATTATTTTTTTCACGATCTAAAATATTTGGAATAAAATTAAATTTTAATGATTTTATAGCCAAATTATGGGCCATCTCTGGATCTAATTTAAAAATGAAAGATCTTAAATTTGAAAACATCATTTTACTCTTTTTTGTATAAGATCTTTTGTTTCTTTAACACCAAAAAAACTTATAAAAAATCCCATTCGTGGTCCATTCTGGTCACCGAAAACAACCTCATAAATTAATTTAAACCAGTCTCTTAAATTTTTTGAATATCCATTTTCTTTACCAGTTGAATAAATCAATGTTTGGATATCCTCTGGTGACATTTCATCATTACAATTATCTAATGTACTAACTAAAGCCTTAAGTGCAATTTTTTCATCATTATTAGGTATTTTATATTTTTTTTGTTTTTTTATAACATCTTTAAAATATCTAATTGCATATCCTACTAAATCATTAAAAATTGGATAATCTTTTTCCTCAATATCTTTTTTATATTTCTTTACAAATTTCCATAGAAGCTCCTTACTATCAGCATTACTTGTTTCAACAAGGTTTAAAAGCATTGAAAAGGACATTATCATTTTTTCTTCAGGAACTTTACTATCATGTACATGCCATACAGGATTCATTAACAATTTGAAATCATCTTGATTTTTCGCCTTATCCAATAATTCTAGATATTCATCAACAGTTTTTGAAACAATTTCTTTATAAAGTTTTTTAGCTCTTTTGGGATTTTGATACATATATAAAGAAAGACTTTCTGGTGAAGCATATTTTAGCCATTGATCAATCGTAATTCCATTTCCCTTTGATTTAGAAATTTTCTCCCCTTTTTCATCCAAAAATAATTCATAAGCGAATCCAGATGGGTTTGTTTTTCCTATTAGTTTTATTATTTTTGTGGATAAAATTGCGCTCTCAATAAGATCTTTTCCATACATCTCAAAATCTACATCTAAAGCATACCATCTCATCGCCCAATCTACTTTCCATTGCAACTTGCAATTACCATCTAGAATACTCATCTCTAAATCTTTCTCATTATTATCAAAAATTATTGTCGATTTTTCTTTATTTATTTCTTTCATCGGAATTTCTAAAACATGCCCTGTATCAGGACAAATAGGTAAAAAAGGACAATATGTTTTCTGACGCTCCTTTCCTAATGTTGGCAATATAATATTCATAATTCCATCATAATTTTTTAAAATTTCTTGAAGTGATGAATTAAAAAAACCTGACTTGTAGAGTTTTGTGGAACTTTTAAAACTATATTTAAAGTTAAAATTATCTAAAAAATTTTTAAGCATTTGATTATTATGCTCTCCAAAGCTATCAAACTTTTTAAAAGGGTCTGGAACTTTAGTTAGTGGTTTATGTAAGTTTTCTTCAAGCAAGTCTTTATTTGGTACATTGTCTGGAACTTTTCTAAGTCCATCCATATCATCAGAAAAAGTAATAATTTCAGTAGGAAGATCGGTAAGATGTTTTAAGGCATTAACAATCATTGAGGTTCTAGCAACTTCACCAAAAGTTCCTATGTGGGGAAGTCCACTAGGGCCGTAACCTGTTTGTAGAGTAATTTTACCTTTTTTGTCTATTATGGACTTTCTTTCTCGAAGCATTTTTTTTGCCTCGACAAAAGGCCATGCACTTGTTTTGTCTAAATTTTCTTTTTTTATCATTAATAAACTTAATAAATTCTCTAAATTACGAACAACTTAATTCTTATAGAGTTGAAATTTATTTACCATAAAATAATGTTCTTTCAAAATGTCTAATTATAAAACTGTTTTTTTCACACTTGGAATTCTGCAAATAATACTCGGAATTTTTATGTTCATTCCAGTTAGTGTGCAATTTTTATATAATGAAATTGATTCCTCCTTTTTTGGTGCTTCAATAGTAACAATTGTTTTTGGAACTTTATTTTTTCTATCAAATTTAGATCACAATAAAAAATTAAATCTACAACAGGCCTTTTTATTAACTGCTTTGTCTTGGTTAAGTATTGCTATATTTGGTTCACTTCCATTTTTGTTCTCAAGTATTAATTTTTCATTTACAAATGCATTTTTTGAGAGCATGTCTGGTATTACTACTACAGGCTCTACTATTATCTCTAACCTTGAGGATATGCCGAGAAGTATTTTATTATGGAGAGCCTTACTTCAGTGGTTAGGTGGCATTGGTATCATTGTAATGGCAATCACATTGATGCCAATTATGAATGTTGGTGGTATGCAACTTTTTAAAATTTCAAATAATGACTCATCTGAAAAAATTCTACCTAAATCAAAAGAAATAGCATTAAGACTAATACTTGTTTACACGACACTAACAATATTTTGTGCAACGTCTTACAAAGTCTTTGGGATGAATTTCTTCGATAGTATAACTCACTCTATGACTACAATAGCTACTGGTGGATTTTCGAACTATAATGAGTCGTTAGGTTTCTTTAATAGTAGATTTATCGAAAGTTCAGCAATAATTTTTATACTATTAGGAAGTATTCCTTTTATATCCTACATAAAATTTTTAAATGGAGATAGAGAAATTTTTTTCAAAGATATACAAATCAAAACATTTTTAAAAATAATCTTTTTTTCAATAGTAATTTTATCGATTTATCTGAGTTTGAATGGGTCAATTAAATTTGATTTTATTGCAGTGCTATTTAACGTAATTTCAATATTAACTGGTACAGGTTATGTTAATGCTCAATTTGATAGTTGGGGAAGTTTTTCACTCGTATTATTCTTGATATTGATGTTTATAGGTGGTTGCGCAGGTTCGACAACATGTGGTGTTAAAATATTTAGAATCCAAATTTTGTACTCCTTTGTGATTAATAATTTAAAAAAAATTATTTATCCCAAAGGAGTTTTTATTCTTAAGTATGATCAAAACCCAATAGATAATAAATTTATTTCTTCAATAATTTCTTTTATTTATTTGTATCTAATTATATTTTTTCTGCTGGCTGTTATGCTATCTTTAACTGGACTAGATTTTGTGACTTCAATTTCTGGGGCAGCTACATCAATATCCAATGTTGGACCAGGTTTGGGTTCAACTATAGGTCCCAATGGGGATTTTTCTTCAATACCAAACATATCAAAATGGATATTGTGTTTAGGAATGATTTTGGGAAGACTAGAATTATTTGCAATATTGGTTTTATTTTTACCCTCATTCTGGAGAAATTAAATTATGAAAAATATTAATATTTTTTTTGAAAAAAAACCTTTAAAAATGATTTGTTTAGGATTTTCATCTGGACTTCCAATATTACTAGTTTTTTCAACTCTTTCAGTTTGGCTCGTTAAAGCAGGAATAAGTAGAAGCACTGTAACATTATTCAGCTGGGCTGGATTTGCGTATGCATTTAAATATCTATGGTCACCACTTGTAGATAATTACAAATTACCAATCTTTAAAAAATTTGGTCACAGAAGAAGCTGGCTTTTGTTTTCTCAATTTTTAATCATTACTGCATTAATATTAACTGCATTTACAGATCCCAAAGAAAGTCTGTTTTTTACTGCTTTATTTATTACAATTCTAGCCTTTTTTAGTGCAACTCAAGATATTCTAATTGATGCTTTTAGAATTGAGTCCGCTCCACAATCTATGCAAGGTCCGTTATCATCTATGTATATCGCTGGTTATAGAATCGCGATGCTTGTTGCAGGTGCTGGAAGTTTATGGTTAGCATCTTTTTTTGGGACAGAGATCTATGACCAAAATGTATGGAAAAAAGTTTATCTAATTATGTCTTTGTTCATGTTTGTTGGAGTTTTTGCAACTTTCATCTCAGATGAACCAAAATTAAAAAGAAATTTAAATTCTGACAATCATGTAAAATTTCTAATAACTATCTTTATTGCTGTTATAGGTTTTATTTATTTGTACTCAGTTATAGATAGCCCTTTTGAAAAAAAGGATGTTTTAATAAATTTTTTATTTTCATTATCAAGATTAATAATCTGTTTTGTTTTTTCGTATTTGATAATTTCTTTACTTATATTTATTCAATTTGCCCCAAAAAATAAAATTTCAAAGAGTTATATGGGTCCAATTTTAAATTTTATTCAAAGATATGGAAAATTTGCATTTTTAATACTTATTTTAATTTCGCTATATAGAATTGCTGATATCGTAATGGGGGTTATGGCAAATATATTCTATTTAGAAAAAGGTTATAAAATTTCTGACATTGCAACTTATTCAAAATTTTTTGGGGTTTTTGCTACAATATTTGGTGGGTTTGTTGGAGGTTATTGCTCATATAAATTTGGTACAATGAAATGCTTATTCTTTGGTGCCTTGATTGCTGCTTTAAGTAATTTGTTGTTTGCGTGGTTAGCACTATCTCCAATCAGCATTAACTTTTTAATTGCGGTGATAACAGCTGATAACATATCTAGTGGATTTGCTGGAGCTGCCTTTGTAATCTATTTATCAGGCTTAACTTCAATAAAATTTACTGCAACACAATATGCTTTATTCAGCTCTATCATGTTATTTTTACCCAAGTTAATTGCGGGGTACGCTGGTAGCTGGGTTGATATTATGGGATATCCATATTTTTTTTCTTTAACTGCTCTTTTAGGATTACCTGTTCTCATTTTGATTATTTGGATCAGTAAAGTAGCCCCAGTAAAAAATTGAATGAGATACAATTTCTTAAATACATCCATATCTAACTTATATACTAAACCATCTAGTAAGGCAGAGGTTAGTTCACAAATAATATACGGAGAAAAATTTAAAATATTATCAAAGAAAAAAAGTTGGGTAAAAATTAAAACTAGTTATGATAACTATGTCGGCTTTATAAAAAATAATAATTTTAAGAAAAAATTTAAACCAACAAAAAAAGTTTATAATTTAAAAGCAAAAATTTACAAAAAAGTAAAAAAAAAATTTTTACCAACTGATCAATTTTTATATTTTGCTTCAGGAATATCAGTAATTGACAAAAATAAAGCTTTTGTTCAATTTGAAGATAATAAATGGTTAAGAAGTAAAGATTTAAGAGAAATTACACATTTTGAAAAAAACTATAAAAAAATTTTAAGATTATTTCTAAATTCAAAATATAAATGGGGTGGTAAGACAGCTGACGGTATTGATTGTTCTGCCCTAGTACAAATATATTATTATTATAATAGAACTTTTTTTCCTAGAGATTCAAAAGATCAAGTGAAATATTGCAAAAAAAGAATAAGTAAAAATTTTTCTGAGGGAGATATCGTCTTTTGGAAAGGACATGTTGGAATTTGTCTTAATAAACATCAGTTTATTCATGCTTATGGTCCCAGAAAAAAAGTTGTAATAATGCCAACAAAATTTACTATCATGTTGATTAATAAAACAGCTAGCTTGAATATTATAAAAATAAGTAATATTAAAAAATATTAATTTCTTCCAAAATCAGGTTTGCTAGTATCTTGTTTCAATTTAACAATTTTAGATCTTACTTTCTTAGTTTGAGTTAATTTTTTAATAACTGATTTACTATTAGCTGAAATAATGTCTTTCTTAAAAGAATGAAGATTTTTCACAAAAATATCAATTGCTTTTGATACATTTGTTTTATTGTTAAAAAAAATATCTCTCCACATTATTTCATTTGATGCTGCTATTCTTGAAAAATCTCGCAAACCACCTGCGCTATATTTAATTAAGTTGTATCTCTGTTTTTTTTCAAAATCTTGTGCAGATTTTACGAGATTATAAGCAATTAAATGCGGCAAATGACTTGTTATTGAAAAAATCTTATCATGTTTTTCAGAATTCATTACAACAGTTTTAGAGCCTACTTTTTTCCAGAAAGATCTTAAAAAATTTAAATGTTTAATATTAGTTTTTTTATCTTTTATTAAAACACACCATTTATTTTCGAATAAATCTTCTTTCCCATTTTCAGGCCCGCTAACCTCAGACCCGGCAATAGGGTGACTTGAAGTCCAGAATATCTTTTTTTTTAAATTTTTTCTAATTATTTCATTAGATTTTTGTTTTGCTGAACCAATGTCCGTAATTATATGATCAGATGAAAGATAATTATTTATTTTTAAAATTATTTTTTTATATTCACTCATTGGTGTACAAAAAATAATAAAACCTGTGTGTGGTACTACATCCTTTAATATTTTATTCAAAGCAGTCCCCATATGAATATTTCCATTTGCATATGGAGGACCATCGTGAAGAACAAATTTTTCTTCTCCTTTTCTTGAGTTTCTTAATTCTTTATAAAGGTCAATTTTTTTCCAAAGTTCCAATATTTCTGGCTCTCTTATCGGTAAATTTGCCTTCATTGAAAAAGCTGTTTTAGGTAAATTTATTTGACTTTTACTCATTTCATTTTTTTTGCAATTAAAAGATCGATATTAATTTGTTTCTTTAATTGTTCTACATTTTTGAATTTTTTTTCTTCTCTTATAAATTTTAAGAAGTCAACTCTTAAATACTTATTATATAAATTTCCAGAAAAATTAAATAAATGTACCTCTAATAGTATTTTCTTTCCATTAAATGTGGGTCGATATCCTAAATTTGCTATACCGGTAATATAATTTGATTCATTCATTTTTCTAGCTTTAACACCATAAACACCGGGTTTAGCCAAAACGTAATCATTGATATCAATGTTAGCTGTTGGAAAACCAATCTTTTTTCCTAGCTGTTTACCTTTTTGAACCTTTCCATCAATGGACCAGTTTCTTTTTAAAAGTTTGTTCACATCCTTAAGCTTTCCATTTTGCAAATATTTTCTTATCAGAGAAGATGAAATAATTTTTTTTTTAACTATTAAAGGTTGAGGTTTAATTATCTTATATTTGTATAACTTTTCATACTTTATCAATTGTTTTACATCTCCCTCTCTTTTATTCCCAAACTTAAAATTATTACTTACAAAAATAAATTTTGGATTAATTCTTTTACCTAGAGTTTCTTTTATAAATGAAATTGATTTTGTTTTTGAAAATTTATTATTAAATTTTTTAATTATGACAAAATCAACATTAAGCTTACTTAAATTTTCAATTTTCTGATTTAAATTAGATATTCTGAAATTTTTTAATTGTGGATTAAAAAACATCTTTGGCATTGGCTCAAAAGTTAAAACACCAATCTTCGATGAATATCTTTTTTTATACTTTTTTGCGAGCTTAAATAATTTTTGATGCCCCAAGTGAAGTCCATCAAAATTACCAATTAAGATAATCGAGTTTTTATATTTTTTAGAAATATTAAAACTATTATATAATTTCATCTTCACCATTTTAATTCAGATTGAATATAATTACAGATTGTTTCGTAGGATCTTGCTGTCTCCTCAATTCCTTTATTTTCAATTTCTTTTTTATGTATACCATTCGAAATGATTAGAGAGTCGTAATTGAGAAGGTTTGCACCTTTTATATCTGTATTTAAATTATCACCGACTGAAAGAGTTTTTTTACCTTTATTATCAATGGATAAATTATAAACTTCAGGGTAAGGTTTACCAAAGTATACAACTTTACCCCCCATTTTTTCAAAAACCATAGCAACTGAACCTGCGCAAAGTTCTCTCTTGTTTCCTCTGTCCACAATTAAGTCTGGATTAGTGCAAATCATTTCTTTATCTAAATTTTTCTCAAATAATTCTTTATAATAATTTAAATCTTTATCAAATTTTTCAAACAATCCAGTGCATAAGATATATTCTCCTTCATCAATGTTGCCCGACTTCATTTTAACAAAGTCATTAAACAAATCAAAATCACGTGGAGGCCCAACATGAAAAAAATTTTTCTCAGATAAATTTTTTTTAAGATAATTTAATGATGCTTGGCCAGATGTAAAAACATGATCTCTAATTTCTTTTTCCATGCCCATTTTTTCTAAAAAGGATTTAACTACATCATTAGGTCTTGGAGCATTAGTAAGTAGAATGTATTCTTTGCCTTTTTTTGTGATTTCTTTTAAAACGTTAATTGCCTCTTTGTGAAGGTTTATTCCATTATGAATAACACCCCATAAATCGATATAAAAAAGCTGATAATTATCAACGATGGAGCAGAAACCATCTTTGTCTAAATTTTTAGTCATCAAAATAATCTATAACCCAAAAAATCCACAATTTCCTACCTTTTTTAATAAACTAAATATCAAGTATATCTTGAAATAGTATTACCA
>CACENB010000007.1 GCA_902561015.1 uncultured Pelagibacteraceae bacterium | reverse complement strand
AATTTTTTTTTAATATTAACTTATGTAGCAATTTTTCCAGCTATAGCTGCTTATTATTTTTGGCAAAAAGGTATTGAGTTAATTGGTCCAAATCGAGCTTCTATGTTTATTCAATTAATGCCGTTATTTAGTGCCATTATGGCAATTATTATTTTCAAAGAAAAATTTGAAATGTATCATTTTGTAGGAGCATTTTTCATATTGTCTGGCATTTATTTATCTAATAAAAAAGTTCATGCTTAAAGTTGCAATTTTAGATGATTATCAAAATGTTTCACAACAATTTGTGGATCTAAAAAAATTATCAGGAAAATATGAAATAAAAATTTTTAGTGAGCCCTTTGTAGATGAAGCTGATGCTATAGAGAAATTAGCAGAATTTGAGGCTCTCCTTATAATGAGAGAAAGAACTCCTATAACAAAAAATTTGATAGAAAATTTAACTAAATTAAAATTTATAATTACTAGCGGGTTAAGAAATAAATCAATTGATCTAGATACTGCGAAAAAAAGAAAAATTGTTGTCAGTGGCACTGAGAGTAATACTAATCCAACACCTGAATTAACTTGGGCATTAATACTTGGATTAGCAAGAAACTTAAAAGAGGAAATTGATAATATGTACCAAGGTTATTGGCAAACTTCAGTTGGTGTAGAATTAAAAGGTAAAATTCTTGGTTTGATTGGCCTTGGAAAAGTAGGAACGCAGGTTGCTAAAGTTGGTAAGGCATTTGGTATGCAAGTGATGGCTTGGAGTGAAAATTTAAATTTAAACACCTGCAAAGAGTTAGACGTTCTGCCTTGTAGCAAAGAAGATCTAATAAAAAACTCTGACTTTTTATCTATCCATGTACAAGGTGGAGAAAGATATAAAAATTGTATTACTCTTAAAGAAATGGATAAGATGAAAAAGACTTCATTTTTAATTAATACCTCTCGGGGTCCCATAATAAACGAAGACGATTTGATAATTGCATTATCAACAAATGTAATTGCAGGTGCTGGATTAGATGTTTATGAAAAAGAGCCTTTATCAGAAAATAATAAATTAAGATTTTTGCCCAATGCCTTACTCACACCTCACATCGGATATGTGACAGCTGAAAATTATCATATTTATTTTACTCAAATGATCGAGTCACTAGAGGCTTGTGTTAATGGGGAACCAATTCGGGTAATTGAGTAAAATGGATTTACCTGTAGTTAATCATGAAGATTATTTTGCTAAAATTGGTGATGATCATAAATTTCCTATTAATAAATTTGGTGATCTTGCAGATTTTTTATTAAAGAATAAGATAGTAACAAAGTTTCATAAACCATATCCATGTTCAGATGAAACTTTAAAGGGTGCCCATTGTGAAAAATATATAAAAGAAATCAAAAACAAAACATTAGATGAAATTGGAGTTAAAAAAATTGGTTTTCCATTAGTTGATAGTGTAGTTCAAAGGTCGTTAGTTGCCACAGGAGGAACAGTACTTGCGTCTAAACTTGCAATAAATCATGGCATTGCTTGCAACACAGCAGGAGGAAGTCATCATGCAAATTATAACAGCGGTGCAGGGTATTGCGTTTTTAACGATGTAGCAGTTGCTTCCCAATTTTTATTAGATAGAGAATTGGTAAAAAAAATACTAATTGTCGATTTGGATGTTCATCAAGGAAACGGTAACTCAGATATATTCAAGGACAATAAAAATGTTTTTACTTTTAGTATGCATTCAAAATCAAATTATCCTGCCAAAAAATCGATTAGTGATTGTGATGTAGAGCTTGAAGACGACACTGAGGACAAGGAATATTTAAATTTACTTAAATTTCATTTAAATGAATTAAATAAAGAAAATTTTGATTTTGTTTTCTATATTGCAGGAGTTGACATCCATTTTAATGATCGCTTGGGTAAATTAAAGATTTCAGATGATGGGATAAAAAAAAGAGATGAAATTGTTACAGAGAATTTTTTTTCTAAAAGAATTCCTCTTTGTGGAGTTTTAGGCGGTGGTTACAATAAAAATATTAATAAACTTGTTGAATTACACTCTTTTTTGCACCAGTCATGTGCTAAATTAATATAGTAATTATGAATAAGAAAAATCCAGATCTTACAACAGAACAAAAATTAGTTATGTTTGAGGATGGTACTGAACCACCAGGTACAAGTGAATTAAATAATGAAAAGCGAGAAGGCAGTTACCATTGTGCTAATTGTGGAGAAAAATTATTTGATTCCAAAACAAAATATGAAAGTGGTTCAGGTTGGCCATCTTTTTATGAATCACTACCTGATGTTTTTGAAACAAAAACGGATCACTTATTAGGTTATGCTAGGACTGAATATCATTGTAAAAACTGTAATGCTCATCATGGACATGTCTTTAATGATGGTCCACAACCGACTGGAAAAAGATATTGTAATAACGGTATTTGCCTAGTTTTTGAACCAAAGAGTAAACAATGATAATTAAATATATTAGTTTTTTAATTGGTATTATTTGGTCATATTCAATTATAAAAACACAATCTGTTTTTAGTAAAAAAGCTGGGTTAATTTTTAAAATTCTTATTACAAAAGTTTCTTGGTTTACCTTAATTGCAGCTTGTTACTTTGGTTATAAAAATTTTTCAATTAAATTTACTATAATTGGTATTATTATCGCTATCTTATTAGTTAATATTGGATTTTATTTTTCAAAAAAGTTTATCAATGAAAGGTTTAGTGAAAAACAAATCACAATATTTAAAAGTTTTTTTGAATATACTTTAATTTTTTGGGTTCTTTATTATGTTTTATTTTAAAAGATCTTGTAGTTTATTTTCTTTCTCTAAAGCTCTAACTTCATCATAACCACCAATATGCTGATCATCAAAAAATATTTGTGGTATTGTTTTTTTTCCATTAGCTTTCTTTATCATCTCGTCTTTTGCACCTTCGACTTCAGCTACATTAATTTCTTTATAAGGCGCATTATTTCTTGTTAATAATCGTTTTGCTGCATCGCAATAATTACAGTATGGTCCAGTATATATCGTAACATTTTTCATAGACTATAGATAATCACCTTTTTTAATTTTACTAGATATTTGTTTTCGAGAGTATTCAAATTTTTTTCTATGTTTGATACTTTTTTCATGAACCCTTTTTCTCCATAATCTAAATGAGGAGGGTTTGAGTGATCTTCGCATTATTTTTATGACATCAGATTCTGCGTAACCAGTTTTTTTTTTAATTTCTTCAAATGTGACCCTATCAGCCCAGGCAGCCCATATGACCCAATCTGGACTTTCAACGCTTGGCTCAGGATTCTTGACTTTAGTGATAGGCCTGTGACCTTTTTTTTTCATAAATCCCTTATATTTCAAAAAAATCTATAATGCATTTTTTTTAAGACCTGATATATTGTGATTTGATAGTCCTTCTTAGCCATCTTTAGCTCCCGGTTTTTAAGGACTATCTTTTTTTTTATGCTCCCCCTAGATTTTATCCTTTTCTTACAGATTATTATTTTTTTATTTATTTCACCTGGTACCCCTAGAATAGTAATCATTTCTTATTCAATGAATTATGGAGTTAAAAATTGTATATGGACAGCCTTTGGAGATGTTACCGCAAATTTACTACAGGCAACTTTAGTAATTTTTGTCATCGGTTCTTTTTTATCTGACAATCCAAATATCCTAAATATTTTTAAATGGATTGGTGTAATTTATTTAATTTATTTAGCTTATGATGTTTACAAATCTTCACCAAAAGATGTTAATTCGAAAATAATTAGCTCAAAAGGAACTTTTTCTTTTTATAAAGATGGTTTTTTAGTTGCAGGCACAAGTCCTAAGGCTTGGTTGTTCTTTCCCTTAATCTTCCCCCAATTTATTGACTTTAGTGCTAATTACATCGTCCAATTTTTTATTTTAATAACTACTTATGTTATTTTAGATTTTATTTCTTTGATTGGTTACGCTCTGTTAGCACAAAAACTTATTACATGGATAAAAGCAAATCCAAAAACAATTAATACAATCTCAGCGAGTGTTTTGGTAATCATAGCCTTAATTATTATTGTAACACAACACTATTAGCACATATGTAAAGTTTTTTTGCCACTTGCAATACTTTAAAATTATTTATTAAATTAAGTATTAATTAATTAATAACAAAAGGAAATAAAATGAAAATAACTAGAATAATCTTGAGTTTTATTTCTGCAGTAGTAATTTTATTTTCAACTTCAGTTGTATCATTTGCAAAAGTTGTTGGAGATAAGATTGTCTTAGGTGCTGCCATTTCATTAACTGGAAAATATTCATCTAATGGTGTTCATACACAAAATGGTTACAACATGGCTGTTGATAGAATTAACAGCATGGGTGGAGTAAAAGTTGGTGGAAAAACTTATAAGTTTGAAATCATTTATTATGACGATGAATCAAATCCAAAAAGAGCAGCTCAGTTAGCAGAAAGATTAATCTCACAAGATGGTGTTGAGTTCATGCTTGGACCATATAGTTCAGGTTTAACAAAAGCAATTGCACCAGTTACAGAAAAATATGGTGTTCCAATGGTTGAAGCAAATGGTGCTTCTAGATCTTTGTTTACAAAAGGATACAAATATCTATTTGCAGTGTTAGCTCCAGCAAACTTATATCTTGATGTTGCTATAGATTTAGCAGTTGAAAAGAATAACGGTAAACCAGTAACAGTTGCAATGGCATTTGAACAAGATGCATTTTCTCAAGACGTAAGATTGGGAGTGCTTGATGCAATTAAAAGAACAGGCTCTAAAAAAGTAATAGATGATAAATTACCAAAAGAGTTAAACGATATGGCTGCTACATTAGTTAAAGTAAAACAAATGAAGCCAGATGTTCTTGTGGTATCAGGTCATACAAAAGGTGCACTTACTGCAATTAGACAAATAGCTGAAATGAAAGTAGACGTGCCTATGCTGGCAATGACACACTGTGATGCTGCGAAATTATCAAAACAACATGGTAAGAATTCACAGTATGCTTTATGTGCATCACAATGGCATAAGACATTAACTTATAAAGATAATTTCTTTAAAGATGGTATGAAATATGCAGCAGACTTTGAAAAAGAGTTTGGTTATGATCCGCCATATCAGTCAGCAGAGTCTTCAGCTGCGCTGTTAGTATTTAAAGATGCATTTGAAAGAGCGAATTCTTTTGATCAGAAAAAAGTACGAGATGCTCTTGCAGCTACTAACATGCAAACATTTTATGGAAATATAAAGTTCGCAGAAGGTGGTCAGAACGTTGACAAGCCGATGGTTCTTTTCCAAGTAATGTGTGATGGCTCAGGAAAATGTGAAAATAAAGTTGTAGCTCCAACTAAATGGGCTTCAGCGAAGTTGATTCACCCAATTCCTAAGTGGTCTGAAAGATAAAAACTAATCTATAAATACCCCCTAAATTCTAGGGGGTATTTTTTTTTAAGAGTTGATTATGGATTTCATGGTTTTCCAATATCCAATGATTACTGTTCAAGCTTGCTTGGACGGATTACTTCTTGGTATTTTATTTGCTTTGATTGCATACGGCATGGCATTGCAATGGGGAGTTATGAATATCATAAATATTGCTCAAGGTGACCTAGTCATTCTTGGAGGGTATATTGCTTACTTCATGTATCTATATGGAATTCACCCAGCCTGGGGTGTAATTGTCTCTCCAATAATAATGTATTTTATTGGTGTCGGAATTTACAAATTAGTAATTAATAAAGTGGTCGATCGAGATTTATTCATCTCCATTCTTGCAACTTTTGGAATAAGCATTTTATTTATGCAATTAATGAATTTTGCATTTGGCGCAGATGTTGTTCTAGCTAATTCAGGTTATGGAACAACTATGTTATTTGATAACAATGTTACTCTACCTAATTCAAAAATCTTTTCAGCTGTAATCAGTATTGTTTTTGCAATTGGTTTAGTTATCTACATGAAAAAATCAAAATTAGGGAGAGCAATTCGTGCAACAGCACAAAACTCAAGAGCTGCAAAAATCTTGGGAGTTGATACAGAGAAAGTTTATGCAGCTACATTTGGAATTAATGCTGCGCTTTGTGGAGTAGCAGGTGCTTTAATATCTATTACATTTACAATTCATCCATACATGGGATTACCATATACAATAAGGTCTTTTATGATCGTAATTGTTGCAGGACTAGGCAATTTACCAGGAGTAGCAATGTCTGGAATGGGACTTGGAGTTTTTGAGGAATTTGCTGATTATATTTTAGGAACTGAATTTAGAATTGGTGCAGTATTTTTATTATTAGTTTTAATTCTCGTTTACAGAAGATTTAAACTGTCTAGGAAAAGAGAGTATTTAAAATAATGAGTAAAAATATTTTTTTATATTCAGCAATTCTAATCTTTGGATTGATAGCACCATTTGTTTTTCCTGCATTTAAAGTTCAATTATCCATTCTATGTGTATTGATAGTTTTAGCTACAACTTGGAATATTCAGGGTGGTGAAATGGGATACAATACATTCGGGAATATACTATTTTATGGTTTAGGCATGTATTTATGTGCATCTGTTCAAGTTGGTATGTTTTTCCCTCTTGCAGAATGGACAGAAAGTGGAGGTGAAAAAACTTTTGTTCATACTCCAGCTCAATTTTTTCAAGGTATGGCTGTTGGACTTGTTGTAGCAGCAGTAGTTCCAACAATAGTAGCTGGGTTAATTGGATATGCGATTTTAGGTTTAAGAGGACATTATTTTGCTATTTGTACTTTAGGTTTAGGTGTTGCAGCGGGAGAAATTTCTGGAGGTATAGAAATTATAGGTGCAGGTCAGGGATTTACCACTCCTCCATTTCCTGAGGTTGGCGGCCTTGAGGCAAGAGGAGAATTTTTTTATTTTTTAAGTTTTGGAGCTCTCATATTAACTTTTGTTGCTGTACGAGCAATTTATTCAACAAGATTTAGACTAATCTTAAATGCGATTAGAGATAATGAAGATAAAGCTGAGGCGATGGGTATTGAAACAATGAAATATAAAATTATTGGTTGGATGGTATCCGCATTCTTTTGTGGTTTAGCCGGTGGCATTATGGGAGGACTAGTTGGATACATCGACTCAACTGATGTTGCTTTTGATGGTAGAGAAATGGGAGTGTTCATGGTTTTGATGGCAATCCTAGGAGGCAAAGGAACTTTATGGGGACCAGTTATTGGTGCAACAGTATTTCATATTTTTAAAGAAGGGTTTTGGACATTCTTTTTAGGTTGGCAGTATGTTGCTTTAGGAGTTTTAATTGTTGTAATCGTAATTTATTTTCCTGAAGGGATTATGGGCTGGTTAAGAGAAAAATATCCCGAAAAATTTGGTGAAGTAATTGATGAAAAAGATCGAAAGGCTCAAGTAGAACTTAAATGAGTATTTTAGAAGTTAACAATGTTAGTAAATCTTTTGGCGGAGTAAAAGCTAATGTAGATATATCAATGTCAGTAGAAAAAGGTAAGATATTTGGACTTATCGGTCCAAATGGATCTGGTAAAACAACACTGTTCAACTCTATTGTTGGAACATATCCGATAGATAATGGTTCAATAAAATTTAATGATAAAGAAGTCTCAGACTTACCTGTACCTGTTATTGCAAAACTTGGTTTACTTAGAACTTTTCAGCAAACTAGGATTTATGGTAAACTAAATTGCGTTGATAATATGTTAATTAGTCACAAAGGTAGTGATGAAAGTATATTAAAAATATTCTCAAAAATTCCACAAGGTTTAACAGAAAAGGCAGAAAATCTTCTGAACTTTGTTGGACTTTATCAAAAAAGAAAATTAAGGGCTGGAGATTTATCTTTTGGTCAACAAAAACTTCTAGAGCTAGCAATGGCCCTGATGAATGAACCTGAAATGTTATTATTAGATGAACCTACTGCAGGGATCAATCCTACTCTTATAAATGGTATCATCGATAGATTAATCAAAGTAAATCAAGATTTTGGTATTACCCTTTTGGTAATTGAACATAATATGAGAGTTATTATGCAACTAGCAGAAAGTATTTATTGTTTAGCACATGGCAAGATGCTTGCTAATGGAACACCGGATGAAATTAAAAATGATAAACGTGTGATAGATGCGTACTTAGGAGCACAATAATGTCAAATCAATACGAAGTTTTAGGAAAAGCTCCTGTAGCAGAAGACTTAAAAAAACTATCTCCAAATAATATTCATCTTACCATTAAAAATATGAATGCTGGTTATGGTAAAATGGAAATTCTTCATAATTTCGATCTATTTGTTAGTAAGGCTCAATCTTTATGTCTAATTGGACCAAACGGAGCTGGTAAATCCACTATTCTTCACTCTATTTATGGGTTTACAAATATTTTTTCAGGGCAAATAGAAATAGATGGAAAAGAAATCACAAATTTAACACCAGCTGAAAAATTGAAAACTGTTGGAATAGCATACATACTCCAGGATAATTCTGTTTTCCCAGATATGACTGTGGAGGAAAATTTATTAATGGGTGGATTTATTAAAGAAAAAACTGAAGAGTCGTACGTGGAAGCTGAGCGAATTTTTGAGAAATACGAAAGATTAAGAAACAGAAGAAACCAACCTGCAAAAGTATTATCAGGCGGAGAAAGAAGATTGTTAGAAATTTCAAGAGCATTGGTAATGAAGCCATCAGTTTTATTAGTTGATGAACCATCAATTGGTTTGGAGCCAAGGTATATTGATATGGTATTTGAAATTTTAAGAGATCTCCAAGAGAATGAAAAAAAGACAATTATTTTAGTTGAACAAAATGCTAAAAAAGGACTCGAGTTCGCAGATATTGGTTACGTGCTAGTATCTGGTCAGACTGCAATTGCAGGTAAAGGGGATGATCTTTTAAATAATCCAGATGTTGGTCGCCTGTTTTTGGGTGGTTAATGATTAGTACAAAATATTTTTTAAAAGGCTTCAGTGCTATAAAAGGTGTTGGTAGTCCTGCCATAGCTTTAGGTGCAAGTTTTATAGCTATAGGCGCACTATTAAAAAATTTAGGTTTCACAATTCAACAAAGTATTTTTTCAACTTTCCTCACGTATGCTTTACCTGGCTCACTAGTGATGGCAGAGTCAATGTTAATTGGAGCATCTTTGATAAATATTTTTTTAGCCGTTTGGTTGGTTAATGCGAGATTATATCCAATGACTGTTGCGCTAATGCCGTTGTTGATGCATGAAGACCAGCCAAGATGGAAATATTATTTGTCCTGTCATTTTATAGCAGTTTCTTCCTGGCTGATAATGAAAGATAATTATGAAAATATAGAAAAAGAAAATAGAATTGATTTTTGGATTGGAATAGGAGTAGCAACTTGGTCTGTTGCGATATTCTCAACAATTATTGGCTATGTAGCTTCTGATTTTTTTAATAAAGACATACTTATTGGTCTAGCAATTATAAATCCAATATATTTTATATGTATGATGGTTGGAGCTATGAAAACTTTTCAAATAAGTTTATCGGTTATTTTAGGCGCAACCCTTGGTCCTATTTTTTATTTTTTATCGGCTGAGTGGTGTATCTTGTTTGGTGGCTTCACTGCTGGAACTATAGCGTTTTTAATTGGAGAAAAAAATGGCAAGTAATATTTTAATTGTTATATTTGTCACATCTCTAGCTACATACTTATCAAGATTTTTAGGAGTTGTTAGTTCAGAAAAAATTAAAGAAACCTCAAAAATGTTCAGATGGTTTAATTGTCTTGCTTATTCAACTCTTGCTGCATTAATTGCTCGAATAGTTATTTTTCCATTAGGATCTTTAGCAGAAGTAGATTTATCAGTTAGAATTTTTGTGGTTTCTTTATGTATAATTATTTTCTTTTTAACTAAAAAAAATTTAGTTTACCCTACAATTTTCTCTGCTATCATACTATCTCTTATTACAAGTTTTGTATGAGCGAAAAGATTGATGGATTTCAAATAGAAAAACACGAACTGTCATCTAGAATTGTCAATATTGACATCAGTGATGAAGTTTTGAGTAAACTCATTTTTCCATTTAATAAGTTCGATATTACCGCTTTAGAATACAAACCTTTTACAAGATTCACTATTGCAAAAAGTCTAGACGACTTGAGTAATAATAAATTATCAAAATTTTTAAATGAAATTTTAAAAGATCGAAATACAGGATGTTTTATTATTAAACCTCAAAATTTAAATTCAAAAATTGATGATAATTTTTTAGTTAAATTATCAACTGCCATCTCTCATTTAGTAGGTATACCTAATTACGATGCTATGGCTGGTAAATATTACGCAAGATTTCATGTAAAGCACGTTGATAAAAGCGACTCTTATTTAAGGAAAGCGTATACAAACATGGATCTTCATACAGATGGCACTTACGTAAAAGAGAAAACTGATTGGTTATTAATGTCAAAATTAGAGGAAAGAAATGCAGAAGGTGGTGAAACTGCCATGTTGCATCTCGATGATTGGGAACATTGTGATGAATTGTTTAATGATCCAACAGGACAGGAAAATTTTCTTTGGGGATCACCAAAAAGTAAAAATATAGACTATAAAGTTGAACATCCTATATTTTCAACAGATCAAAACGGTAGAGCTCAAATTTCTTATATAGATCAGTTTCCAGAACCAAAAAATATGAAACAAGGTATTTTTTTACAAAAGTTGTCTGACAATTTAGAAGAGAGTAAAAACAAGATAATCACAAAACTTCCAGTGGGATCTTCAATTGTAGCAAACAACTATTTTTGGCTTCATGGACGAAGACCTTTTAAAGAAAATAAAGATTTAAGTAGAGAATTATTAAGAATAAGGGGTTCTTTTTTTATTAATTAATATAAACAATTCTTTATAAGTATTTAAATTATGAAATTAGGTTTTATAGGAACGGGTAAAATTACATCATCAGTCATAACTGGTATTTGCAATTCATCTATAAAATATAATAGGATATTTGTTTCTTCACGGAATAATAAAATCTCCAAAAATCTCAAAAAAAAATTTAAAAAAATTTCTATCGAAAAAAATAATCAAAAAATAATTGATAGTTGCAGCTGGATATTTCTAGCAGTCACACCAACTGTAGGTAAAAAAATATTAAAAGATCTTAAATTTAGATCAAATCAAACTGTAATAAGTTTTATTTCAACAATCACGATCCCACAATTAAAAAAAATAATTAAAGTTAAATCAGAAATAGTAAGAGCGATACCGTTGCCTCCAATTTCTCTAAAAAAAGGACCAGTTCCAATTTGTCCTCCAAATAAAAAAGTAAAAAGTTTTTTTGATAAACTTGGCTCAACTGTAGAGATTAAAAATGAAAAGTTATCAATTAATTTTTGGTCAACATCGGGGATGATGGCTGCTTATTATGAAATTTTAAAGATCATGAGTGATTGGTTGGTAAAAAAAGGAGTAAAGAGACAAGATGCACAGAAATATATTACTTCTCTATTTGTAGCTTTGTCTGAAGATGCAGTTGTAAACTCAAAGAAGGAACTCAAATATTTAGTAAAAGAGTCTCAAACCCCTAAAGGATTAAATGAGCAAGGTCTTAAACTTATGAGAAGTAAAGGTGTTTATAATTCAGTTGTAAAAACTTTGAATGATATACACAAAAGACTAAGCAAATAATTAATGTCACAAAATATTTTAGAAATTAATAATTTGTCAAAATATTTTGGAGGACTAGCGGCAGTATCGGAGTGTTCTCTTAAAGTTAAAAAGGGAACTATTACAGGTATTATTGGACCGAATGGTTCTGGCAAAACCACTTTATTTAACCTTATTGCTGGAAATTTAAAATCCTCTGCTGGTAGTGTGATTTTTAATAATGAAAACATTACTGATGTTCCATCCTATGAATTATTTTCAAAAGGTTTGCTAAGAACTTTTCAAATAGCTCATGAATTTACAAATTTATCTGTTTTAGAAAACTTAATGATGGTTCCAGGAAATCAATCTGGAGAAAAATTGGTTAATGCTTTGTTAAAACCTTCATTAGTTGCAAAAGAAGAAAGTCAAATTAAAGAAAAGGCTATGGAAGTTATTAATTTTCTTAATCTTAGCCATTTAAAAAATGAGTTGGCGGGAAATTTATCTGGCGGACAAAAAAAATTGTTAGAATTAGGTCGAACAATGATGGTTGATGCAAAATTAGTATTGTTAGATGAGGTAGGTGCTGGCGTAAATAGAACTCTATTAAAGGATCTTGGAACAGCTATTGAAAAACTTAATAAAGAAAAGGGTTACACTTTTTGTATGATCGAACATGACATGGATTTTATAGGAAGATTATGTGATCCAGTGATCGTAATGGCAGAAGGTTCAGTTCTTTTCGAAGGTTCAGTTGAGGATGCAAAAAAAGATGAAAAAGTTATTGAAAGTTATTTAGGTAGCGGCTCAAAATTAAAGGATAATTAAATGGCATTTTTTGAAGGGAATAACATGACCGGTGGATATGGAAATGGCCCAGACATAATTAATTCATGTTCGGTAAATGTTGAAAGAGGAGAAATAGTATCGATCCTTGGACCTAATGGAGCTGGAAAATCTACCGCGATGAAAGCAATGTTAGGCTTATTAAATTTAAAATCTGGTTCAGTAATTATCAATGGTAAAGATATTTCAAAACTTTCTCCACAAGACAGAGTAAAAGAAGGCATCTCATTCGTTCCTCAAACAAAAAATGTTTTTGCAGGTATGACGGTGGAGGAAAATTTAGAGATGGGTGCTTTCTTAATAAACACCGAATTTAAAGAGACTATTAATGAAATCTTTGACTTATTTCCAATTCTAAAAGAAAAAAAAAATCAATTAGTTGGTGAGTTATCTGGAGGACAAAGACAACAAGTTGCATTAGGTAGAGCACTTATGATCAAGCCCTCTGTATTGATGTTGGATGAACCAACTGCCGGCGTATCACCTATTGTGATGGATGAATTATTTGATCATATCGTAAAAGTAAAAAGAACGAACGTAGCAATTTTAATGGTTGAGCAAAATGCAAAACAAGCATTAAATATTTCTGATAGAGGTTATGTTCTAGTGACTGGGGAGAACCGGCACTCTGGCACTGGAAAAGAACTACTAGAAGACCCAAGAGTAAGAAGCTCTTTTCTAGGTGGTTAATATGGACTTTGTAAATGCAATTATACTTTTATTAAATTATATTTTTGTTCCAGCTTTAGCGTACGGATCTCAACTAGCACTTGGTGCAATTTTTGTAACATTGATTTACGGAATTTTACGGTTTGCAAACTTTGCTACAGGGGACATGATGTCTTTTGGGACAATGTTTGTAATTTTATTCACTTTCTATTTTCAGTCTGTTGGAATTAGTTTTGGGGTTTTACCTACAGCCCTTCTAGCAATTCCTTTTGGTATTATTTTTATGGTTGGCTACATGCTGATAGTAGATAAATTAGTATTTAAATATTACCGAATAAACAAAAGTCCCCCTGTGCAATTAGCAATGGTAAGTATTGGCGTGATGTTTGTTACTCAGGCAGTGGTTCGTATAATTATTGGCCCTTCAGACAGAAGATTTTTTGATGGAGAAAAATTTTTAATTAAAGCTGGTGAATTTAAAGAAATGACAGGATTAAACGAGGGTCTTGCAATAAAATCTACTCAAGTTATTACGATTATTGTTACGTTGATTTTAGTTTCAACTTTGTTTTGGTTTTTAAATAAAACTAAGACTGGAAAAAGTATGAGAGCATACTCTGATAATGAGGATTTAGCATTATTATCAGGTATCGATCCCAAAAAAATTGTCATGATAACTTGGGTCATAGCAGGGATTCTTGCAACAATTGGTGGCGCTTTATATGGTTTAGATAAAAGTTTTAAACCATTCACCTACTTTAATAATATGCTACCAATATTTGCAGCGGCTATAGTGGGCGGCATTGGTAATCCATTTGGAGCCTTTCTCGGTGGATATGTAATTGCCTTCTCTGAAATATTGTTAACTTACGCTTATAGAAAATTTTTCATGTATGTTTTACCTGAAAGTATGGAGCCAGATGGTCTAATTCAATTACTCTCTACAGATTATAAATTTGCAGTATCTTTTTCAATCTTAGTCATCGTCTTACTTTATCGTCCATTAGGTATATTTAAAGGGAAGGTGTTGTGAGAAAAAATTTAAATGTAATTGCTGCATATAGTATAATGATGGGGCTGATTATCCTTGTTGGTATATTCCAGTCTTGGAACATAGCTTTATCAATATTTAATCTTTGTCTAATTTCAGCAGTAATGACAATGGGTGCCAACATTCAATGGGGTTATGCTGGTCTTATTAACTTTGGGATAATGGGTTTTACAGCTTTAGGTGGTTTAGCAGCTGTTTTAATCTCAGTAGATCCTGTTCAAGAAGCATGGAGTGCAGGCGGATTTAATATTTTATTCAGTCTTTTTCTTATAATAGCAATGGTATTAGCTGTTAGGTATATTTTAAAGAATTATAAGAAATCAAAAAACAGAACTTACATAGTAGCTGCTATTATAATCTTAGGAATTGTAATTATAAGATTTATTTCTGAGCCAGGAATTGAAGCTATTGAGGGAGTTAATCCTGCAAAAACTGGTTTTCTTGGTGGATTAGGTCTTCCAATTATTTTTTCTTGGGTTGTTGGAGCTTTTTTTGCAGGTGGATTAGCTTTTGTTATAGGAAAAGTTGCTTTAGGTTTAAGAGCTGATTATCTTGCTATAGCAACTTTACTAATATCAGAAATTGTTATTGCAATTATAAAACACGAAGATTGGTTAACAAGAGGTGTTAAAAATGTAATAGGATTAAAAAGACCTGCACCTTATGAGGTAAATTTGCAACAAACAGATTGGTTTATAAGTCTTGTTGAAAAATTTAACTCAAGTAAATTAAATCTAATCACTGATTTAACAGAAAGACAAGCTACACTAAATCAACTTGTAATCGAGGGATCATCAGTTTTTGTAAAACTTTGTTACTCTGGATTATTTTTAGTTGTAGTAATTATTTTATTAATCTTAACTCAAAAAGCTCTTTATTCTCCTTGGGGAAGAATGATGAGAGCAATTAGAGATAACGAGGAAGCAGCTAATGCAATGGGCAAAAATGTTGTTAAACAACACCTTTTAATTTTTGTTTTAGGTTCAGCCATTGTTGGTATTGCGGGCGCAATGTTAGTTACTCAAGATGGCTTGTTTACCCCAGGAAGTTATAGACCTTTGAGATATACTTTTTTAATTTGGGTAATGGTTATTATCGGTGGAAGCGGAAATAACTTTGGTGCAATTCTTGGAGGTTTTGTTGTTTGGTTCTTATGGATTGAGGCTGCACCAATTGGTCTTTACTTAGTAAATTTAACTACTGCTGGATTAGATGACACACACTTTTTAAAAGTACACTTAATTGAGAGTGTTCCATATTTCAGATTTTTAATGATGGGAGTAGGTCTCTTGGTCATAATGAGATATAGACCAAAAGGTATACTTCCTGAAAAAATAGAAATAAAATAAGATTATGAAATATATCATTACAGGTGCCGCATTAGCTTGGGCTCTATATATGGCTGATAAATATTTATTTTTTTAAAAAAAACCCCCAACAAATTAATGCTGGGGGTTTAAATTTTAAGATAAATTATCTTTGTTTTTTAGTTTTGAATTTTCCGCCTTTAACTTCTTGCTCTAAGAAAGAACCTTCAGCTTCACCGACGCTAGTAAAAGTAACTCCAGTTGCACCTTCGTAGTCAACTTTTTTACCTTTAGCTAATAAATCTAAACCTTTTTTTAGTTCACCTGGATAAATTTTTGTTCCAGGACTGTTAGCAACATCCATCACATTTTTTGCAATTGACGCTCTATCAGCTGAGTTTCCTGCTTGCATTGCTAAAACGATTAAAGCAGCAGCATCGTAAGACTCACCTGTGTACGGACCAGAGCTATCTATATTTGCAGCACTTGCAACTTTAGAGAATACTCCAGCACCTTTTCCTGTTGATCCTGGCATTGAACCAAAAGATTTTCTTAAGTCTTTTCCAAAAGTATCAACCAATGATTGGCCGATCATTCCATCCGATAAAATAAATTTATCAAATGCACCAGAGTCTAAAGAAGCTTGAATAATTCCTTTACCACCTTGGTCTAGGTATCCAATTACAGCTACTGCATCTCCACCTGCTGAGGCAAGAGTTGCTACTTCAGAAGAGTAGTCTGCTTTTCCATCTTCGTGAGCAGTTACAGTAGTAACTTTAATTCCGTGCGCTTCGACAGCTGCCTTATAAACATCTGCTAAACCTTTTCCATAATCATTATTTGTATAGGTAATTGCAACACTTTTAACTTTTCTGTCTTTAGTAATATCAGCTAGGATTTGACCACCTCTTGCATCTGATGGCGCAGTTCTAAAGAAATATCCTTTATCATCTAAAGTTGTTAATCCTGGTGATGTTGCCGATGGTGAAATCATTACAACACCATTTGGAACCGCAACATTTGATGCTATCGCACCAGTTACTCCTGAGCAATCAGCACCCATTATTGCTGCAACTCCTTGTGAAATAACTCCCTCAGCGGCTGCAGTCGCAGCGGCAGAGTCCACACATGTTGAGTCAGCTCTTATCACTGAAATTTTTTTTCCACCTAGTAGAGATCCAGAATCTGAAGCTTCCTTGAAAGCAAGCTCGGCTGATGCAGCCATAGCGGGGGTTAAAGATTCAATAGGGCCAGTGAAACCCAAAATTACACCCATTTTAATTTCTGCTAAAACATTTGTTGAAAAAGTTGAAACAAATATGAAAGCAGCAACAATTAGTCTTTTCATTATTATCCTCTATATTTAGTTAACAATTATTTTATATAAATTTAATTAAATCCGATTTGTAAAGATTTTCAACAAGCAAATTATCTTATTTTATAATAGGTTTAATTAATCTAGACTTACTTCATATTAATTTAGTATGAAATTAAACAAAATAGAACCCAGGTTTAAAAAAAATTCTAATCCTAGGATTGGATTAATTGCTTTAGCTACTGATTTTATGATTGAGAAGGATTTTATAAACGTTATTAAAGATAAAGAGATTGATTTTTTTGTTAACAGAATTGAATGTTATAATCCCTTAACAAAAGAAAATTTAATAAAAATGTCTGATAAAGTAACTGAAGTTACAAATAATATTTTACCCAATGAGGATATAGATTGTGTTGTTTATGGATGTACCTCTGGAACAATAGCAACAGGTCATGATGTGATTGAGAAAAAAGTAAGGGCAGCAAAACCTAAGGCTGAGTTAACAACTCCCAGCACAGCTGCAATAAAAGCGTTAAAAAAATTAAAGATAAAAAAATTAGCGATCTTTACTCCGTATAGTAAAAAACTAAATAATGAGGTTGTTGAATATTTCAAAGAGGAAAAATTTGAAGTGGTTTCCAACTCATATTTAGATATAGCTGCAGATTATGACATTGGAAAAGTTGATCAAGATTTTATCTATGACACTCTAGTTAATATGAATATTGAAGATGCTGATGCTTTATTCATTTCTTGCACAGCCTTGCCGGTTTTAAACATTATAGACAGACTAGAAAAAAAATTAAACAAACCTGTTTTATCTAGTAATCAAACATTGATTTGGGATACTTTAGAAAAAATTGGAAAAAATAACAATATCAAAGGTTTTGGAAGTTTGTTTACCAATTCTTAATTATGCTTTTTACAAAAGAAGAATACAAACAAAGATTATCTAAAGTTCAAAAAATGATGCAAGAAAAAGGCATTGAACTTTTGATTTCTCATGACACAAATAATATCAATTACCTGACTGGGTATGATGCTTGGTCATTTTATTACGCTCAATGTGCAGTGGTTCATATAAATGCTGATGAACCTATATGTTTTGTAAGAGATCAAGATGCTGGAGGGGCTTATATAAAAACATATTTAAAAAAAGAAAACATAATTGTTTATGATGAACATTATATTCATAATTGGCCAAAACATCCTTACGATTATTTAGTTAAAGTTATTAAAGATAAAAAGTGGGATAAACTTTCTATAGGATTAGAAATGGATGCTCATTATTTTACAGCATTTTGTTATGAAAAAATTAAACAAGGTTTGCCAAATGCAAATTTAAAAGACTCAGAGAGACTGGTTAATTGGGCGAGGCTAGTGAAATCTGACGTTGAAATAGATTATATGAAATCTGCAGCAAAAATTTCTGAAATTGGAATGAAAACAGCTTTTGACGTAATTAAACCAGGAGTTAGACAATGTGATGCTGTTGGTGAAATTCAAAAATCTTTATTTTATGGATCACCCGAATTTGGTGGAGAGTATTCAAGTATCGCTACTTTATTACCAACTGGAAAAGGTACTTCAGCTTCACATTTGACTGCATCACAAGACAAATTTGTTGAGGGTGAGGCAACTATTATTGAATTATCAGGGGTTTTTAAAAGATATCATGCTCCAATGGCTAGAACAGTTTTGTTAGGAAAACCTGATCAATTAAAAATCGATACAATGAAAAAAACTATTGAAGCAATTGATGCAGGTATAAGCGCTACTAAACCAGGTAATACTGCTAATGATGTAGCGCAAGCTTTCTGGAAAGTTTTAGATAAATATGGAATAGAAAAAAAATCAAGAACTGGTTATTCAATTGGTATTGGCTATCCACCAGATTGGGGAGAACATACATTAAATATTTATAAAGGTGATATGACTGTACTAAAACCAAATGTTTGTTTTCATATGATTGCTGTTATGCAATTTGGTGATTGGGGTGTTGAAGCTTCAGAAGCTATTAGAGTTACTGACAAAGGATCAGAACTATTTTGTAATATGTCAAAAGAACTTCACGTTAAAAGCTAATTATTTAAGGTTGATATTTTTTCTTACAAATGTTTTATAGTTACTTAATTTATGTCAGTTAATAAAGAATTCGTTAAGTTTGATAAAGTAGATAAAAGTTACGATGGCAAAGTTTTAGTTGTCAAAGACCTCCAATTAGACATTGCAGAAGGTGAGTTTATTACCATGTTAGGTCCCTCTGGATCAGGTAAAACCACTTGTTTAATGATGCTAGCTGGATTTGAAACACCAACCAATGGAGAAATATACCTTGATGGAAATGCGATCTCCAGTATTCCTCCACATAAAAGAGGTATAGGAATGGTTTTTCAAAACTATGCTTTATTTCCTCATATGACAGTGTATGAAAATTTGGCTTTTCCATTGAGAGTTAGGAAAATTCCAAAAGATGAAGCAGATAAAAAAATTGATAAAGCTTTATCCATGGTGTCCTTACAAGGATTTGCACAACGAATGCCAGGTCAATTATCAGGTGGACAACAACAGAGAGTAGCAGTAGCAAGATCTTTGGTTTTTGACCCACAATTAGTTTTGATGGACGAGCCTCTTGGAGCTTTAGATAAAAATTTAAGAGAAAGTATGCAATATGAAATCAAACATATTCATGAAAGTATTGGAGTGACTGTTGTTTATGTAACTCATGATCAAAGTGAAGCATTAACTATGTCTAATCGAATTGCAGTTTTTAATGATGGAAAGGTTCAACAACTTTCTAGTCCAGATGAGTTATATGAAAAACCTGTTAATTCTTTCGTAGCAGAATTTATTGGAGAGAATAATACTTTTGCAGGAGAAGTTTCCGATATTTCAGGTGGAAAGTGTAAAGTTAAGTTAGCGAGTGCGGATATATTGGCAAACCCAATTTCCGTTAAAGGAAAAGGTGAGAGAACGACAGTTTCATTAAGACCTGAAAGAGCTTTAATTAATCCAAGTGATAAAATGGATAATATTCACAAAGGAAAAATTGAAGAAGTAATCTATCATGGAGATCACACAAGAGTTAGAATTAATTTATTAGGTAATTCTGAATTTATTCTTAAAGTCCCAAATAGTTCGTCTAATCTTGATATTAAATTAGGAAATGAAATTAAGATTGGTTGGAACAGTGAAGATGCAAGAGCACTAGATCCAAAATAAACACCAGAAATATCTCAATTAAACAAGTAAAAAAGGGCTGTTGACTCTCATTATCGATCTTGTTGTAATAGTATTTATACAAAACGTTTAAACGGAGGAAAAATGAAAAAAATTAGTAAATTATTACTAGCCCTATCTTTTTTATTTTCTATAACTACATCAGCATTCGCAGTAACAGTTGCGTCTTGGGGTGGAGCTTATACAGAAAGTCAAAAGTTAGGTTATGGTGATCCTACTGCTAAAAAGTTAGGTATCCCGATCAATTGGGTCGACTACTCAGGTGGATTATCAGAAATTAAAGCACAGAAAGAAGCAGGCAAAATTACGTGGGATATAATGGACGTATTTGCTATGGATACTATCAATGGCTGTGATGAAGGTTTATTTGTTAAATTTGATTTTGATAAAGACTTCCCAGCAGCTCCAGATGGCACTCCTGCAAGTAAAGACTTTTTCACTAGCATGCCAAGTGAATGTGCTGTAGGAAATATTTTATACTCTTGGAACTACGCTTATAACTCAGATAACGTTAAAGGTACTCCTAAGACTATCAAAGATTTCTTTAACACTAAAAAATTCCCTGGAAAAAGAGCTATCTACAAAGGCGCTCTAACAAACTTAGAGATTGCTTTAGCTGCAGATGGTATCAAACCAGGTAAAGGTGGAGCAAAAATCTATAAAGCTTTAAACACTGACAAAGGTGTTCAAAGAGCTATGGATAAGATCAAAAAACTTTGCACAGACCCACAAGGTGGATGTGTATTTTGGTCTGCAGGTGCTCAACCACCAGAGCTATTAATGAGTGGTGAAGTTGTTATGGCAACTGGCTGGAATGGTAGATTCTTTAATGCTGCTGTTGGAGAAGGTGCTCCAATCGTACAAGTATGGGATGCTCAAGGTCTAGACTATGAGTATTTTGTGTTAGTTAAAGGTTCGCCAAATGAAGCTGATGCTAAAAAAGCTTTAGCTGAGATGACAAGTACAGAAGGTCTAGCAGGAAGTGCAAAATATATTGCATATGCTCCTTGGAGAAAATCATCTATTGCTGTGATGGAAAAAGGTGAGCCATGGTACAAAGATGGTAAGACAAACATGGTACCTAATATGCCAACTGCACCAGCAAACACTAAAAATTACTTCTTAGTAGATCCACTTTACTGGGCTGATAACGGAACAGAACTTGGTGAAAAATGGGAAGCAATGAAAGCAGGATTTTAATTTTAAGTTTTAAAGATTAAAATTTTATATTATATTGAGAGGGCGGTTATTGTTAACCGCCCTTTTTATTTATGAGCTCAGAAACAAAACAAATTTTAACAACTGACGGAATTCCTTTAGAAGTAAGCCTTAAAAAAGCAGAAAAGAAAAACAAGATTAAAGCTTTTTTACTTGTTGCTCCATTATTGTTGTTCATAATTATTACATATGTGTTTCCAATAGGCGATATGCTTATGAGAAGTGTTGACGATAAAATGGTTACTGAGATGCTTCCTAAAACTTTTAAATCCATGGAAAAATGGGACGGACAGGATCTTCCTCCTGAGGAGGTATTTGAAGCTTTCTATTTTGATTTTCAAAAATTGATTGAAGAGGAGCGAGAAGGAAAACTTTCAACACAACTAAATTATACAAAAAATGGCTTTAAAAGTATTATCAAAAAATTAAGAAGAAAGTCTAAATCTTTTGAAGAGGGTAATTATAAAGAGCAAATTATGTCTGTTCATCGAAGATGGGCTGATGTTGAATATTGGAGAGCAATTAAAAGAAGAGCTCCTGCATATACTTATCAAAAATATTTAAAGGGGATTGATATGTATGAAAATGAAAAAGGAGAAATAATCAATGTTCCTGAAGATAGAAGAGTTCATAGAATTTTATGGATGAGGACTTTGGAGATTGCATTCTTTGTTACGGTGTTTTGTTTTTTAATGGCATATCCAATTGCACACTTACTGGCAACATTACCGATGAAATATAGTAACCTTTTAATGATCTGTGTCTTACTTCCTTTTTGGACCTCATTATTAGTTAGAACTGCTAGTTGGATGATTCTTCTACAACAACAAGGAATAGTAAATGATTTCTTTGTTATGATAGGTCTAGTTAGTGATGATAACCGGCTAGAAATGATGTTTAATAAAACAGGTAGTTATGTTGCAATGACACAAATTTTACTGCCTTTTATGGTTCTTCCGCTTTACAGTGTGATGAAAACAATCTCTCCAAGCTTAATGAGAGCTGGTAAGTCACTGGGCGGAACACCTTTTGTGGCTTTTTGGAAGGTCTATTTCCCTTTAACTATCCCAGGTATTGGAGCGGGATGTTTATTAGTTTTTATTTTAGCAATAGGTTATTACATTACCCCAGCTTTAGTTGGTGGGGCTTCTGGTACGTTAATAAGTAACCAGATAGCATTTCATATGAAAAGTACTCTCGACTGGAGTTTTGCTTCAGCAATGGGACTTATGTTGTTAAGTGGTGTATTAGTCATTTATTGGCTGTACAATAAATTAGTTGGAATAGATAATATCAAATTAGGATAAAGAAAATGGCTTTACCCAAATACACAGAACCACATTATAGAATTTGGCACTACGTTTATTTGACAATCTGTGCAGCAGTATTTTTTTTTCTTGTTGCGCCATTGTTTGTTATTTTTCCATTATCTTTTAATGCTGAGGAATTTTTAGTTTTTTCTGATGGAATGAAACGTTTAGATCCTGATGCGTTTTCTTTAAGATGGTATCAAGATATGATTTATGGGACTAAAAATCCCTGGGGATTAGCTGCAAAAAATAGTTTTATCATTGCTATCTTTGCAACAATAGGTTCGGTTATACTTGGAACAGTTGCGGCTTTAGGTTTGAGTAGCAGGCATATGCCCTACAAAGGTTTAATTATGGCAGTATTAATATCACCTATGATAGTTCCTTTAATTATTTCAGGTGTAGCGATATTTTTCTTTATGGCTAAAGTTGGATTAGCAGCCACTCACACAGGAATAGTTCTTGCACATATTATTTTAGGAACGCCATTTGTAGTTATTACAGTAACCGCAACTCTATCAGGGTTCGATCATAGTGTCACAAGAGCTGCAGCCAGTTTAGGTAGTGACCCAGTAAATACATTTATGAAAATCACTTTACCACTTATTTTACCAGGAGTGATATCTGGAGGGTTATTTGCTTTTGTAACATCATTTGATGAAGTTGTAGTAGTTCTATTTTTAGCAGGATTAGAAAATACAACTATACCAATTCAAATGTGGACAGGTTTAAGAGAACAACTAAGTCCAACAATTCTTGCTGTTGCAACTTGTCTGATTATTTTATCAACATTAATATTAGTTACCGCTGAACTTTTAAGAAGAAGATCTGAAAGACTCAGAGGTATAAATCGATAAAAATTTCATTACATGAATATAAAAAATGTTGTGGTGATTGGTTCTGGTACGATGGGAAGTGGTATAGCAGCCCATCTTTGCAACGCAAATATCCCAGTTACATTATTAGATTTAAAAACTGAAATTAGTGAAAAGGCTAGAGAAAGAATTCACAAATCTAGACCTCCATTATTAATCGATAAATCCAAAATAAATAATATTAAAGTTGGAAATATATCTGACAATTTTGATGTAGTTAAAAATGCTGATTGGATTGTCGAGGCGGTAGTTGAAAGAATAGATGTTAAACATCAAATTTACGAAAAAATATTTAAATCAAGAAAAGCAGGTGCAATTGTTTCATCTAACACTTCTTCGATACCTATAAAAGTTTTATCTCAACACTTAACAGATATAGAAAAAAAGGATTTCTGTATAACTCATTTTTTTAATCCTGTCAGATATATGGGGCTATTAGAAATTGTTAAAAATGAGAACAACGATCTAAATAAGATTAATCAATTAAAAGAATTTTGTGAAACTGAGTTAGGTAAAGGTGCAATTGTTTGTAACGATACACCAGGATTTTTAGGAAATAGAGTGGGAGTTTATGCCATGCAAATAGCAATGACAGAAGCTTTTAAAATGAAGTTATCAGTTGAGGAGGCAGACGCTATTTTTGGAAGGCCAATGGGAATTCCAAAAACAGGTGTTTTTGGTCTCTATGACCTAATTGGGATTGATTTAATGGCTGATGTATTAAAAAGTTTCATTAAAGAGCTGCCAGAAACTGACGAATTTCATGAAGTTGCGAAAGAAATCCCATTAGTAAAAAAATTAATTGAGACGGGTTATACGGGAAGAAAAGGCAAAGGTGGCTTTTATAGAATTAATAAATCTGGAACTACTAAAGTAATGGAGGCAATTAATCTTGAAACAGGTGATTATTCACCGAGTAAAAAAATTGATATTAAATCTGACAAGGTAGATCTTAATGGATTAATTAACAGAAAAGATAAATATGGAGAGTATGCATGGTCTGTGATTTCAAAAATTATAAAATATGCATCATCATTGGTTCCAGGGATTACTAATCAATTTAATGATATTGATGAGGCAATGCGGTTAGGTTTTAACTGGGCCAAAGGACCATTTGAAATGCTTGAGGAAATTGGAGTTCAAAATTTTTTTAACAAAGTCGATGGTTTTAGTGGGAATAATTTTTTAGAGGAATTAAATAAAAATAAAAATGAAGATTTCTATGGAGAAAGACAGAAATACACCAATATTGAAACATTAGGTAAAGTTAAAAAAACAGCAATTAGTTTAGATGGCAATGACTCTGCAAAGATTTATAGGTTTCAAGATTATAATATTGTTGAGTTTACCACAAAAGCTAATGCTTTAGATTACGACTCAATGGATGCGCTTAAAAAAGCTACAGACAAACCTTTAATAATCATAAATGAGAGCATGCAATTCTCTGCTGGTGTAAACTTAACTTATACTATGCAATTTGCGGACAAAAATGATTTTAAATCAATAGAAAAATTTATTAAATATTTTCAAGAGACTTGTAAGCATTTAAAATATTCAAAATATCCTGTGATTTCTGCTCCATCGGGTCTAACTCTTGGTGGTGGCTTTGAGGTTATGGTTCAAAGTAACTTTGTAGCATCTCATACAAATATTGTTGTAGGACTCGTTGAAACCATTGTTGGATTAATTCCTGCAGGTGGAGGATGTAAAGAAATGTTAGGCAGATGGTTAGAGACAGAACAAGCAAAAAAAGATCCAAATTTTGCTCCACTTAAAGTTTTTGATATTATTGGCTATGGAAAAACAGCAACTTCACCTGTAGAGGCTGAACCGCTGAAATATCTAAGATCTCAAGATAAAAAAATTATGAATAGAAACAGTTTATTAGAAGTCTCAAAAAAAATGCTTAGTGAAAATAAAAATTTTAAAGCACCTGAGGAGCTTGTATTTAAGCTTCCTGGGGAAAGTGTCAGAGGTGAAATGAATAAGATTATAGAAAAACTTTATAATGAAAAAGTGATATTAGATCATGGAGTTCAAGTTGCAAAAGAATTGGCACATGTTTTAAGTGGTGGGGATACAACAATAAACAAAACATTGTCCGAAGATGATTTGTTTAAGTTAGAGCTAGATGCGTTTATGAGATTAATCGAAACAAAAAAAACACAAGACAGGATAAAACACACCTTAGCTACTGGTAAACCATTAGTTAATTAGCATTCTTATAGAATTAATAAAATCAGGTCTTAATACATACTGAGATTTATCAAGATACTTAATTTTTTTTAGCGCCTCTAAACCGTAAATTACTTTGCCGATAGGAGTGTATTCAGATTCATATAACGGTTCGTCTCTTAAAATTATAAAAAACTGACTATCTTCTGTATTATAATTTTTTGATCTTGCTAATCCCACACTCCCTTTTTTAAAATCAAATGGAGTGTCTATCTCTGAATTTATTGTTCCTAAACCAGACTTGCCAGTGCCAATCTTTGCATAATTCAAGCTTCCTTTTTTACCAAATTCTAAATCACCCGCTTGCACAAGTGTATCCTTTATCACTCTATGAAAGGCAGAATTATCATAGGCTTTAGACTCAACTAATTTCTTAAATCTTTGAACAGCATTTGGAGAAATTTGAGGATAGAGTTCAATTATAACATTCCCACAAGGAACATTTAAAATTGCAATATTTGAGGGATTTTCAAAAGTAATTTTTGTTGGATCATAATTTTTTACAAATAAACACTTATTCTTTATTAAAAAAAAAGAGCCGAAAGAGAATATTGCTAACGATAGTAAAAATATTAGAATTATTTTTTCTGATCTTGTTGCCTTAATTTTTTTGATCATAGGATAAAATTTGGATCAATTCTTAATAAATTTTTTTTTATAAAATTTATTTTTTTTTCTAAGATTGGGTCTTTATTAGTCAAGCTGGTTCCAATCATCAAATGAGAGAAAACTTCTGCCATATCCTCAGATGCAGTGGATTGAGAATATTCTGAGAAAAATCCCTTGGTATTATTATAGGTTTCTAGACCTAATTTATCTGTGCAGGTGGAACATTCTGCATACTTAAAATCTGTTAAATTGAAGCTCGACCAAGCGCTTTCGTCAAATATATCCTTATAACTATCGTTTATTATATGAAAAACTTCATGATGAATTACTCTTTCAAAATATTTTTCGTTAAACTTTATATCAAGAATTAATGTTTTCATTACATTATCTGGAATACCTGCTGTGTTAATATTTGAGATTGATAAATCTTCACATAAAACAATATATTTTAAATTTATTTTTTTCAAAAAAACTTGATTGTATCTACTCAAATTTTTTTGAATAACTCTATACTTTTTATCTAAAGTTTTTTTTTCAGAGTCATAACAATTTATATTATTATCAACTCCTATTGTGAAAGGTTGTTTAGCGTACAAGTATCTAAGCTTATTTGGAGTTTTAATATCATATATTTCCAAATTAGGAATCTTGATGAGATTATAAATGGTATCTGCTTGTGCTGAATTAAAAATTATAAAAAATAATATTATATATCTAAAATAAATCATAAATCTTTATATAGAAGATATTCCAAATTAAAAGAATGTGATACAGTTTTTACTGTGAAAAAAAAAACTAATAAAGATCCAATTCAACCTGTTAGTGGAACAAAAGTTCCCAGGTTTGCAGGGCCTTCGACGTTTGCTAGATTACCAGAGCTAAGAGATGTAGAGAGTTGTGACGTTGCAATCGTTGGAGTTCCATTCGATGCTGGCACGAGTTATAGACCTGGCGCAAGATTTGGACCTCAAAGTATAAGACAGGCCTCAAGGCATTTAAGAACCAATTATCATCCAAGTTATGATGTTGAACCGTTTAAGATACAACAAGTAGCTGATGCTGGAGATATTACTTGTAATCCATTTAATATTAATGAAGCAATAAAACAGATAGAGATAGGAGCTGAGGAGTTATTAAAAAAAGTTGGAGGTATTATTTGTTTAGGTGGAGATCATACAATTGCTTTTCCTCTCTTAAAAGCGGTAAATAAAATTAACAATGGACCAGTCGCATTAGTACACTTTGATGCTCACCTAGATACTTGGGATACATATTTTGGAGCTCCATACACTCATGGAACTCCTTTTAGAAGAGCGAGGGAAGAAAATTTATTTTTAGATGATGCATCAATGCATGTTGGAATTAGAGGTCCTTTATACAGCAGAGATGACATTAAGAATGATGAGAGTTTTGGATTTAAAATTATTCATTGTGATGAATTTCAATCAGAGGGCACGGATAATATAGCTGAGAGAATTAAAAAAAGAGTAGGCAACAATCCTTTATACTTATCTATAGATATAGATGTATTAGATCCTGCTTTCGCACCAGGTACAGGAACACCAGAAATTGCTGGAATGACCTCAAGGGAAATGGTGAATGTTTTAAGAGGCTTATCAGGCTTAAATCTTATATCAGCAGATGTAGTTGAAGTTTCACCTGCGTATGATCATGCTGAAGTGACATCACTGGCTGCTGCTACGATTGTGTATGAATTAACTAATTTATTTGCAAAAAAATAACAAAAAGTTATTAAAAATTATGAAAGATAAAAAAAATTTTTATATAAATGGAAAATGGCAGGTTCCAAAAAGCAAACAACAGATTGAAGTTATTAATCCTTCCACTGAAGAAAAATGTGCAATTATAACTCTTGGTAGTAAAGAAGATGTCGATATTGCCGTAAATTCAGCCAAAGAAGCTTATAACTCTTGGGCTTTTTCAACCAAAGAAGAAAGAATAAAACTTTTAGAAAAACTTTACGAAAATTATAAAAAAAGGTGGGCAGATATTTCTGAAGCAATTACTACTGAAATGGGTGCACCTAAAGACTTTGCAACTAAGCTTCAAGTAGGTACCGGAGCTGCTCATATTAAATCTTTTATAAGACATCTTAAGAACTTTGAATTTGAAAAACCTTTGGGCGATCATGCTCCCAATCAAAGACTTTTATACGAGCCTAAAGGAGTCTGTGCATTGATAACGCCATGGAATTGGCCAATGAACCAGGTTTGTCTTAAAGTAATACCTGCCTTGGCATCAGGATGTACAATGGTTTTAAAACCATCAGAACTTGCTCCATTATCATCAATGATTTTGACTGAAATTATCGATGAAACAAAATTTCCACCAGGAGTATTTAATTTAATAAATGGTGATGGAAATATTACCGGTGATGCTCTCACACGACATCCAGATATTAACATGATTTCTTTTACTGGTTCGACTAGAGCTGGTGCTTTAATTTCACAAAATGCAGCCAATGATTTTAAAAGAGTAAGTTTAGAATTAGGTGGTAAAGGAGCAAATATAATATTTAAAGATGCTGATCCAAAAGCTATTGAATGGGGCGCTTTAAGATGTTTTAAAAACTCAGGTCAATCGTGTAATGCACCAACAAGAATGTTAATTGAAAAATCAAATTACTCTGAGGCAATAAAAAGACTTAAAGATTACACTGAATCTATTCAGGTAGGAGATCCTAAAAAAGAAGGAGAACATATTGGGCCTGTTGTATCAGAGTCTCAATATAATAAGATCCAGACTTTAATTAAAAAAGGAATTGATGAAGGAGCAAAACTAATTGCAGGTGGGCTTGGAAAACCTGAAGGTCATGAAAAAGGATATTTTGTAAAACCAACTGTGTTTGTAGATGTTGATAATAGTATGGAAATTGCTAGAACTGAAATTTTTGGACCCGTATTGTCAGTTATACCATTTGAAACAGAGGAAGACGCAATCAAAATTGCAAATGATACTCCATATGGACTAACAAATTATATTCAAACCCTAGATCAAGAAAAAGCTAAACGAGTTGCAAAAAAACTCAGATCAGGAATGGTTGATGTAAATGGAGCAGGTATAGCAATCGATACACCTTTTGGAGGTTTTAAACATTCAGGAATAGGTAGAGAAGCTGGTGAGCATGGTCTTCAAGAATTCTTAGAGGTTAAATCAGTTGGTGGATGGACTAATTAAGAGTAGATTTATTCTTGATTCCCTCAAGAAATTTCAAACATTTTTTAAGTTCATTAAGTTCTATGAACTCATCAACTTTGTGAGCTTGCTCTATAGAACCCGGGCCACAAACAACTGTGCTGATACCTATTTCTTGAAACAATCCTGCTTCAGTTCCAAAAGAAACGACCTCTCTTGAATTATCACCAGTTAAGCTTGATACCAATTCACATGCCTCTGAGTTACCTATACGATCAAAACCAGTAACCTCGCCAATTATCTTCTTTGTTATTTTTGAATTAGGAAAAACTCTTTTCATTTCTGGCAACAAAACATCTTTGGCATATTTATCTATTTGTTGATTTAGAAAGATACCATCTTCTTTGATAACTGGTCTTGTTTCCCATTCAACACGACATTTGTCAGCAATTACATTGTGAGCTATACCTCCAAATATACCTCCAACTTGAAGTGTTGAAAATGGAGGATCAAATATTGAGTCTTGAGGTGCTCTTTTTTTTAATTCTTCTCTAAGCTCTATTAATTTATTGGCATATCTTGATGCAAATTCAACTGCACTGACTCCTTTGTGTGGCATTGAGCTATGTCCAGCCAGTCCCTCAAAATAAGTAGTGTATTCGTAACATCCTTTATGTGCGTCTATGATTTTCATATTTGTAGGTTCCCCAACTATACAAATTCCGTCTTGAATTTTTCTTTTTTTAAGTTCTTCAATTAATATTGGTGCACCTAAGCATGCAGTTTCCTCATCAAAAGTGAAAGAAAAATGAATATCTCTATTTAAATCAACTTTAGAAAAAATTGGAGCAAATGCTAAAGTGCATGCAATAAATCCTTTCATGTCACAGGAACCTCTTCCATAAAGTTTATCTTCTTTAATTATTGCCTTGAAGGGATCTGTGCTCCAACTCTTTGAAACAGGAACAGTGTCAGTATGACCAGATAAAATTATTGGTTTTACCCCATTTGATTTTTTTGCTTTGATTGTTGCAAAAAGATTTACTCTTTTTTTTTCCTCATCAAATGTCTTAAATGAGGTAGCGCCTAGGTCATTAAGGTGTTTTTCACAATAATTTATTAAATCGTTGTTATCTTCTCCTGAAATAGTTTTAAATCCAATTAAATCAGATAAAATCTTAATAGAATTCTTGTATATTTTCTCTAAATTTACTTCTGTACTCATTGGTAATAATTAATATAAATATCACGTTTATGAAAGAGCAAATTACTTACGACATATTTGAAAAAATAGATATTAGACTTGGAACTGTGCTATCAGTTAAAAAAAATGAAAAAGCTAGAAAACCATCCTTAGTTGTTGAAGTAGATTTTGGAGATAAAATAGGTATCAAAACTTCATCGGCCCAAATTACTCATTTTTATAGTGAACAAAATTTAGTTGGTAAACAGGTAATTGGTGTTTGTAATTTTCCAGAAAAAAATATTGCTGGTGTAAAATCTCAGTTTTTACTTTTAGGATCAATAGACTCTGAAGGAAAAGTTACACTGGTACATCCATCAAAAAAAGCAGATAACGGATTACCGATAGCATAAATATGCACCCAGAGTTTTTATCAATGGCACTCTTTTGGATTGTGGCCGCTTATACACCAGGACCAAATAACGTTGTTGCGTCTTATTCTGGTTTTAATTTTGGAATTAAAAAAACAATACCACATATTTTTGGAGTTACTTTTGGGTTTACCTCTGTGGTATTTGCTTTAACAATTGGTTTAGTTAATATTTTTAAACTGTTCCCAATTATACAAACGATTTTGAAATATTTAGGAAGTTTATTTTTAATTTATCTAGCCTATAAAATTAGTTTTTCAAAACCATCTGGTGAAAAAAAAAACGAAAACCCAATTTCCTTTTTGGATACTTTTATTTTTCAATTTTTAAACCCAAAAGGCGTATTGATCGGAATTATTATAGTCTCAACATATGTTGAACATGGAGAAAATTATTTTAATTATGCGACTCAAGTCGTCTTATTTGCTTTTATAGTATCTTTATCAAGTATCACATTTTGGACTTTTGTTGGTAAATATTTGAGAAAATTTGCGACAAATGAGAAATTTATTAAATACTTCAATTATGTTATGTCAGGGCTTCTTCTTTTGAGCATAATTACATTTTATATATAAGATATGAAACCAGGAAATAAAAATTCTTACAAATCTTTATCTGACCTAGAGGTTAACGGTAAAAATTATAAATATTATTCATTAAAAAAAGCTGAGTTAAATGGATTACAAGGTATTTCGAAACTGCCGAAGTCGTTAAAAGTTTTATTAGAAAATTTACTTAGATATGAGGATGATGTATCAGTTAATAAAAAACAAATTGAAGCCATAAAAAACTGGCTTGAAACAAAAAAATCAAAAACTGAAATAGCTTATAGGCCAGCCAGAGTTTTGCTTCAAGATTATACAGGAATACCAGCAGTAGCTGATTTGGCTGCAATGCGAGAAGCTGTTAAAGAAAAAAATAAAGATCCAAATACAATTAACCCTCTGTCTGCAGTTGATTTAGTTATTGATCATTCTGTTCAAGTTGACCAATCTGCTAAAAAGGATTCATTTGAAAAGAATGTAGATATTGAATTTAAAAGAAATGGAGAAAGATATTCTTTTTTAAAATGGGGCCAAAGTGCCTTTAATAATTTTAGGATTGTTCCTCCAGGAACTGGTATTTGTCATCAGGTAAATTTAGAATATTTATCAAAGGTAGTCTGGTCAGATAAATACAAAGGGGAAAAATATTTATTCCCAGATACACTTGTTGGAACAGACAGCCATACAACTATGGTCAACGGTTTGTCAGTTCTAGGATGGGGTGTTGGTGGAATTGAAGCCGAAGCAGGGATGTTAGGACAACCTATTTCGATGTTAATCCCTGAAGTAATTGGGTTTGAAGTCACAAAAAAAATGCCAGAGGGCACAACTGCTACAGACTTAGTATTAACAGTTGTTAAAATGCTCAGAGACAAAGGTGTAGTTGGAAAATTTGTTGAATTCTATGGTGAGGGATTAAAAAATTTAACTTTAGCCGATAGAGCGACAATTGCAAACATGGCTCCTGAATATGGAGCTACATGCGGGTTCTTTCCAATAGATCAAGAAACTTTAAAGTATTTAGAATTTTCTGGAAGAGATAAAGAAACAGTGGCAATTGTTGAAAAATATGCAAAGGATCAAGGTTTATGGTCGAGTGATGAAATCGAGTTTAGTGATAAAATTTCTTTAGATATGTCCACTGTAGTTCCAACTATTTCAGGTCCTAAAAGACCACAAGATAAAGTTCTTTTAACTGATGCATCAAGTAATTTTAAAAAAGTGTTTAAAGTATCAACAGGTAAAAAAGAATACAAAATTTCTAAGGTAAAAGACACAGATTATGAAATTAAGGATGGCTCAGTATTAATTGCAGCAATCACATCATGTACCAATACTTCAAATCCTAATGTTCTTATTGGAGCTGGCCTTTTGGCAAAAAAAGCTGTCGAGTTGGGATTAAATATCAAACCATGGGTTAAAACATCTTTAGCTCCTGGATCTCAAGTAGTAACTGATTATTTAGAGAAAGCAGGTCTAAATATTTACTTAGATCAATTAGGATTTAATTTAGTTGGTTATGGTTGTACAACTTGTATAGGTAATTCAGGCCCTTTAGCAGAAAATATTGTTGAGGCAATCCAAAAAGATAATTTATATGCAGTCTCTGTTTTGTCAGGCAACAGAAACTTTGAAGGAAGAATTTCACCTCATATCAAAGCAAATTACTTAGCCTCCCCACCACTTGTTGTAGCATATGCTCTTGCAGGTCACATGGAATTTGATTTATTAAAAAATTCATTTGGAAAAGATAAAAACGGAAAAGATGTATTTTTAAAAGATATCTGGCCTTCAAATAAAGAAATTGAGGATACTTTGAAAAATTCTCTAAATGCAGATATGTTTGTTAAACGATATTCAAATGTATCTGAGGGACCAAAACAATGGCAAGAAATTAAAACAAAAAAAAGCAGCATCTATAATTGGGATGAAAATTCTACTTATGTAAAAAAACCTCCATTTTTTGAAAATCTTAGTGATGAGCCAGAGGGTTTTAAAGAAATTAAAAATGCAAGACCATTGTTGATATTGGGAGACATGGTTACTACTGATCATATTTCTCCTGCTGGTAATATTCAAAAAAATAGTCCAACGGGTGAGTATTTTATGAATTATCAAATTCTTCCTAAGGATTATAATTCATATGGCTCTAGACGTGGAAATCATGAAGTAATGATGAGAGGTACATTTGCAAATATAAGAATTAAAAATGAAATGGCCCCAGGAACTGAGGGTGGTTTTACAAAATTGTATCCAGAAGAAAAAGTAATGTCAGTTTATGATGCAGTTGTGGAGTATAAAAAAAGAGGTACTGATTTAGTTGTAATCGGTGGTAAAGAGTATGGCACAGGATCTTCTCGAGATTGGGCTGCAAAAGGAACTAAACTACTAGGAGTTAAGGTAGTAATTGCCGAGAGTTTTGAGAGAATACATAGATCTAACTTAATTGGGATGGGGATTTTGCCATTACAATTTACAGAAAATATGAATAGAAAAAATCTAAATTTATTAGGCTCAGAATTGATAAGTGTAGTGGACATTGAAAAAGGAATTAAACCATCTGATAAAGTCAAAATTGAGATTAAGTATGTATCGGGTGATGTTAGAATAATAGATACACTTTGCAGAATTGATACCAAAAATGAATTAGAGTATTATAAAAACGGTGGAATACTTCAATATGTTTTAAGAAATATGATTTAGATATGGATGAAGATATATCAATAATTAATTCAAACACAAGAAATGAAAAAATAAAAAATTTTTTTTTAAATAATAAAAAAAAATTATCAGCTTTTTTGATAATAATTTTAATCTTGTTAATATCTTTTTTTGGCTATCGGGAGTTTAGAGATTATCAGCGACAAAAAGTTTCAAATTTATTTTATTCAACAATAATAAATTATGAGGAAAGCAAAAAGGAAAAAACTACTAAAAAATTAATAGAAATTATTGAATTAAAAGATCCAACGTATTCCCCACTTTCTTTATACTATATTCTAGATAATAATTTAATTTCTAATACAGATCAAATTAATATTTTGTTTGATATTTTGATTGATAATATTTCTTTAGAAAATGAGATTAAAAATTTAATAATTTATAAAAAAGGTTTGTACAATGCTGATAAAATTTCTGAAAATGAATTATTGGAAATCCTAAATCCTATTATTAAATCTGAGAGTGTATGGAGTTCACATGCTCTATATTTGCTAGCAGAGTTTTTTTATTCAAAAAACCAAAAACAAAAGTCTAAAGAGTTTTTTAATCAGATTATCAATTCAAAAAAACCAAATCCAGATATAGTTACAGAGGCACAAAAGAGATTAAATAGAGATTTAAGTGATTAGAATTTTGATACTATTTTTGTTGCCTTTTATTTTGGCAAATTGTTCTTTAAATGAAGACTCAAAAATTTGGAATAAAAAAAAAAAGGCAAATCTAGACAAGAATATTGAAGTTTTATTCGAAAAAAAAAAAATTTCTTACAACGAGTTAAATCCAGATATTAGCTTAAACTTATTAAAAATTGATATTCAAAATAAAATTTTTGATAATAAAAATAATTTTGGTATTCAAAAATATTCAGGCAAAATAAAAAAAATAAAAAACTTTAGATTCTCTAAATTCCATAGTGAAGCTGAAACTGATTTAAGTCCTCTGTTTTTAGGAGATGGGATAATTTTTTTTGACAGCAAAGGATCAATAATTAGGTTTGATAATAATCAAAAAATTGTTTGGAAAAAAAATTATCTTTCCAAATTTGAAAAAAAGAATCATCCAAAACTTTCTTTTATGAAATTTAAAGATAAACTTATTGTTGTCGATAATTTATCCAACCTATTTTTAATTAACATAGAAAATGGAAATTTAATCTGGAAGAAAAAAAATGAGTATCCTTTTAATTCAGAAATTAAAATATATAATGATAAGTTTTTTGTAATAGATTTAAAAAACGTCTTGAGATGTTATTTAATAAAAGATGGCTCTGAATGCTGGAGTGTTGAAACTGAAAAAACGCTGACAATTACAAATTCGAAAAATTCTTTATTAATAGATGAAAACGTAGTTTATTTTATTAATAATTTGGGTGATTTAACAGCTGTTGATATATTTTCAGGAGATTTGGTATGGCAACTTCCAACCCAAAGTAGTGAAATTATAAATACGACTTACATTTTTAAAAACTCAAAGTTAGTCTCAGATGGAAAAAGCATTTTTTTTTCAAATAATAAAAATGAGTTTTACTCAGTTAATTTAAAAAATGGTTCAATAAATTGGATTAATGATATTAGCTCGAGCTTAACCCCTATTATGATTAAAAATTTAATTATCACATTTTCAGAAAACGGTTATTTATTTGTGATAGATAAAGAAAGGGGAAATATAATTAAGATTAAAGATATTCATAAAATATATAAAGATAAAAATAGAAAAAAAATTAAACTTACAGGATTTTCAATAAGTCAGAATAAAATTTATCTAACTAATAACGACGGGAAATTAATCATTTTAGACCTTCAAACTGGGAATATCTTAAAAGTAGAAAAAATTTCTAGAAACATAATGTCAAAACCTTTCTTATATAATAATCATTTATTTATGATTAAAAATGGTGCTGTTGTACAATACGAATAAAAATGTTTTTAAGATTTTTAGAGAAAATAGGTAGAAAGAAAATTGTCTTGGATAGGGGACCTTCTCATCCTGAATTTCATAAAGCTAAACCATGGATGAATAGATATTATGTTTTAATGAGACATAGACCAAAATGGTTTCCTTTTAATATTTTGATTCATGAGATGCTAGCTGATGATCATGGTGAAGGAGTTCATAACCATACATTTCCCTATATAACGATAATATTAAGAGATGGTTACTGGGAAACTTTAAGCACCGGAAAATTTTGGAGACCACCAGGATACGTTGGATTTAGATCTGCAAACAATCTTCATAGAGTTGATATTAAACCTGGCACAAAACCTTTAACGATATTTATATCCGGACCATTTGGTCTAAGGAAAGGACCAAGATCTGAGTATGGTATAGATTTCAAGACTAAAAAAGATTGATGTCAAAAGACCTTGAGGAAAAATTTATATTATACTGTAAATCTGAAAATTTAGAAGTTAATCAAAATCAGATTAAAGTAATTAAAAAATTACAAGATTATTTTAATCAAAATTTTACATTTAATTTAGTCAAAATTTTTTTAAAAAATAGTTCAAAAAAAGCTTTCTATCTTCACGGTGGTGTAGGTGTCGGAAAAACAATGATTTTAAATTTTTTTTTTGATTTTGCTAACCAAAATAAAAAAAGACTACATTTTAATGAATTTATGTTAGAATTTCATGATTTTGTTCATAGTAGAAAAAATGAATATAATGAGAATGTAGTCAGTATATTTGTTAAAGACTTAAGAACAAAAGTATCATTGATTTATTTTGATGAATTTCAAGTTACTAATATTGTGGACGCTATGATTTTAGGTAAATTATTTGAACAAATTTTTAAAGAAAATATAAAAATAATTTTAACTTCTAATACCAAAATATCAGAACTTTATAAAGACGGTTTACAAAGAGATCAATTTGTACCATTCATAAATATAATGGAAAATAATTCTATTGAGCATGAATTAATAATTGAGGATGATTACAGAAAATCCCAAGAAAACCAAAACCAAAGATTATTTTTTCCACTTAACAAAGAAAATAATTTTAAAATGAACAAGTTTTTTCGCGTTATCACTAAAAATAAAAAAAAGACACCAAAAACATTGGATATCAAAGGGAGGAAAATTGAAATAAAAAACAATTATGAAGGTATTTCAAGATTTAATTTTGATGAATTGTGTAGCAAAAACTTAGGTGCAGAAGATTATTTAGAAATTGCTAAATCTGTTAAATTTATTGTAGTTGATGAAATTCCTCAATTTAGTGACGTAAATTCAAATCAACAGCAAAGATTTATCACTTTTATTGATGTGATTTATGAAAAAAACATACCTTTGGCTATTAGTGCAAATCAAAATCTTGAACAATTTAAATCTTCCTTATCTCTTGAAAAACCATTTAAACGAACAATCAGTAGATTGTATGAGTTAACATCAAAAAAATACAATTAATGAGACAAGAATTTTTTAGTTTAAGAATTAATACAAAGGGTCAGAAGCTTTATGAATTTACTAATAGAACGATTGAATGGATAGAAAAAAATAAATTTAAGGATGGTATTATTAATTTAAGTATACAGCATACAAGCGCATCCTTAATTATCCAAGAAAATGCAGATCCAGATGTACAGACAGATTTAATTAATCACTTTGATAAATTAGCTCCAATGGATAAAAAATTATACATACACAATACTGAAGGTGAGGATGATATGCCGGCCCATATAAAATCAGCGTTAACTAATAATCAAATTTCTTTAAGTATAAAGAGTGGAAAATTACTTTTAGGGACTTGGCAGGGAATATATTTATTTGAGCATAGATTGAATCCTCAAAAAAGAGTAATTATCCACCATTTTTTAGGAGTGTCTTAGTTCTTTTTTAGACTTTGAAAAGCTTTTAAAGCTGCCGCACGTGCCTCTTCATGAATTACAATTGGTTTAGGATAATTTTTACCGATAATGGTTCCTATAGCCTCTTGATATTTAGTTTCCATTTCCCAAGGTTTGTGAATAAATTTTTGTGGAACTTTACTTAATTCTGGTACCCATTTTTTTACGTACTTTCCCTCTTTATCAAATTTTTCACCTTGAAGAATAGGATTGAATATTCTGAAATAGGGAGCTGCATCAGCACCACAACCAGCAACCCATTGCCATTGAGCTACATTATTAGCTTTATTAAAATCTAATAAACAATTTCTAAAATGTTTTTCACCTTCAGTCCAATTTATTCTTAGATGTTTTACTAGAAACGAACCCACAACCATTCTTATCCGGTTATGCATCCAACCAGTTTCATAAAGTTCTCTCATCCCAGCATCAACAATTGGATAACCCGTCATACCTGATTTCCACGCTTTTAAAAATTTTTCATTTTTGACCCAAGGAAACTTATCAAATTCTTTTCTATAATTTCCTTTTAAAAATTCTGGGAAATAATTAATTAAACTATGTGAAAATTCACGCCAACCTAGTTCATTAATATATTTTCTGTAACCAATTCCTTTCGATTTAATCTCACTGCACTTTTTCCAAATTGTATTTACGTGAATTTGGCCATGTTTTATATAAGGAGATAATTTCGATGTACCCTCGACAGAAGGATAATCTCTTGCAGTTCCATAATCTTTAATTTTATCAACAATTAGATTTTTTAGAATTTTTTTAGACTCTTCCTCAGATACCTTCCAATATTTTTCAAACTTTTGATGCCAGTTTTTTCTTGGAAGAATATCTTTTGGTTCTATACAATTTTTAAAGAATGTTAGTGACTTTGTTTTTTTTTTAATATTATAATTTTTACTTGGTGGTGATCCTAAAAATTTTTGTTCAGCATTTCTCCAAAAAGGCGTGAAAACTTTAAAAGGCGTTCCATCATTCTTAGTTACTTCTTGAAATTCATTTAAAATATTTCCTTTAAAATATTTGTAATTAATCTGATTTTTAACAAAAATATCTCTGATTTTTTTCCCTTTTGCAATTACGTCTGGTTCGTAAATTTTATTCCAATATATCGAAATATTGTCTTTTTTTTTAATTTTTGAAAATATATCCAGCTCATCACCTGCTAATATTTGAAGATTGATCTTAAACTTAGATAATTCAGACTTAAAGATTTCCAAGGATTTTGAAAGCCACCATTTTTGTGCTTCTCTTTTAGCATCAAAGTCATTTTTGTTATAAATGTATAGTGCAAGCACACTCTCATGATTTTGAGTTGCGTAAGAAAGAGCAGGGTTATTTGCAATTCTAAAATCCTCTCTTATCCAAGTGATCGCGTTTTTTGTCATATAAATTTTATTTTCTACCTTTAGATAGCAGTTGTTTGTATAGTTTAACATCTGCATTACCTTCGCATCCAATAATTAAAACATTTGAACTTTTATTAAGGTTAATCAATTTTCTTGCTTTTTCGTTATTACATATTCCAACTAAAGCAATAATTCCTGGTGTAGCGCATTCACCACCTATAATTGAAGTTTTGCTAAACTTTTTATCTTTTAAACCTGCTACTGTTTTAGCAACATTTTTATCTGAAATTGATACACAACAATTGCTAGCTTTTTTTAATATTTGCCAGGGCACAAGAGACATTTCATTGCAAGACATACCACCCATAATGCTCTCTTTTCTTATCTTAATTTTTTTTAACCTATTATTTTTAATACTTTGAAGAACGCAATCGGCTCTATCTGGTTCAACAATAATGATTTTTGGAATTTTTTTAAAATATTTTGCTACTCCAGCAACTAACCCTGCAGCTAATCCACCAACTCCTGCTTGAAGAAATATATGAGTAATATATTGATTAGTTTGTTTGGAAATTTCTTTGATTAAGATAGAGTATCCTGCCATTGTTAGTTGAGGAATATACTTATAATTCTTTGTCGATACATCTTGAACAATTTTCCAATTATTTTTTTTTGAGAGTAACTGGCATTCTTTCAATGACGCTTCATAATTTCCTCTTACTCTAATTACATTAGCACCAAATTTTTCAATTTCTTTCACTCTTGTTTCACTTACATATTGGCTAACAAAAATTTTACACTGCAATTTTAGTCTTTTTGCTCCCCATGCTACTGATCTCCCATGATTACCGGCTGTTGCTGATGAAACAATTATTTTATTAGATTTTTTTGAAATTTTCTCCACTGCATAAGCTCCGCCTAGAGCTTTAAAGGATTTTAAGTGAAATCGTTTTGACTCATCTTTATAAAATATATTCTTAAGTTGGAGTTTTTTATTTAATTTATTCAATTTTAATAATGGAGTTGGACTATATCCTTTCCATTTAGATATACTTTTGTGAGAATTGACCAATAAATTTGATGGCAAATATTTTAAGACATAGTTTCTACTAAATTGAAAGTTTTTATTTATTAAGAATTTGGAGTATTTCCATTTAAGATTTTGCATTATAAATTTTTTTTATATTCAAACTATAAATAAACCTATATTAATATTTATACAAAGAAAAACTATATGAAAAAAATATTAATTATTGGTGGTGGTGCAATGGGTTCTGCTTTTTCAGTTCCGTGTTTGGAAAATAATAATAAAGTTATTATTACAGAACCATATAATAAAATTTTTATTAAAAACTTATCTTCAAAGCAAAAATTTCACCCCTCACTAAAACTTAATCTTCCAAAAAAGCTACAGTATAGAAAATATTCAAAAGATATTTTAAAGGAAAAATTTGATTTAATTGTTATTGCCTTAAGTCTTGCTGGAATTGATTTTATTGGAAAAGAGTTGAAAGACTTAAAAATAAAAACACCATTACTAGTTCTTACTAAAGGACTAAAATATGACAAAAAAAGAAAAAAACTCTTAACTATTTCAGGGTTACTCAAAAATAATTATAATGTTGCAAATGTATCAGTTTTAAAAGGACCTTGTCTGGCTAAAGAATTAGCAAGAAAAAACAAGACAAGCGTAGTAATCGCAAATAAGAATATCAAAATAGCTAAATGGATTGGAAAACAGATATCAACAAAATATTATCTGACTGAATTTTCAAGAGATGTTATTGGAGTAGAAATTTGCTCAGCAATTAAGAATATTTATGCAATGGTAATAGGTTCAGGTCAAAATTTAAATGCTTCATCAGATTTATTTCAAAAAAGTGTAAATGAGATGAAATTTTTAATAAAACATTTCAAAGGAGATGAGACGACGATACTTGGACTTGCTGGTATTGGTGACTTATATGTAAGTGCTGTGGGAGGACGAAACAGCAAAATGGGAGATTTTTTGGGTAAAGGTTTTACATTCACAACAGCTAAAAAAAAGTTTATGCCAAAAGATACAGTGGAAGGTGAGCAATTAGCTAGAGAAATTGCCCCTTATATCTTAAAAAAAATTAATAAAAAAAATATACCGCTGATGGCTCATTTGCTAAAGACGATACTATATAATAGAAAAATTTAGCCGATTAGAAAGTTATTTTCTACAAGCAATCCGATGATAATTCCTACTATCAACGCGAGAATTAATTTTTTTTTATCCACTTCCTAAGTTTTTTTACCAAAAGACTTTAAATTAGTGGATGATGGGATTTTTGTCTTCCATTTTTGTTTTATATTTTCCCATAATTTTGCCATTCCCAAAGGTTCATAAATCATGAAAATAATCATCAAACCACCAAATATTACCTGTTCAATTGAGGATATAATTGTAGCATCAATGGCACCATGAAAAACATTATTACCTATAGCATTAAGAAGAACTGGGAAAAGTAAAATAAATGCTGCTCCTATAAAAGCACCATTTATTGTACCAAGTCCACCCAAAATACACATAAATAATATTTTAAAAGACAGTTTAATATCAAAAGCAACTGGTTCTAAAGATTTTAAATAACAAAATGCAAAGAGTGCACCTGCAACTCCACAATAAAATGCACTGATTGCAAAAGCTTGTACTTTTGTTCGTAATAATGACACTCCCATCGACTCCGCAGCAATATCCATATCTCTAACTGCCATCCAATTCCTACCCGTACTACCTCTAGCCATGTTCATCGCTAGTAAAGTTAAAACCGTGGTAACAGCCAAACATACAAAATACATAGCTAATGGGGTTGTAAATGGTTTTCCTAAGATAACTATGTCTTGTGCAGTTATAATTCCTGATGAGTCGTAGTTTTTAAACCAACCAAATTTATCTATCATCCATATAATAAAGAACTGTGAGGCCAATGTTGCTACCATCAGATAAATTCCTCTTACCTTTAAACTTGGTAAACCAAACAAAATTCCAAAAGCGGCAGCAATCAAACCTGATACTATAAGTGAACCCACGAAACCTAGATCAGGTACTCGTAAAATAAGATTAAACATAGCAAAAGCACCTGCAGCCATAAATCCAGCAGCACCTAAAGCTAATTGTCCTGTGTAACCCATAACAATTTGCTGTCCAATTGTAGCTAAAGCTAAGCAAAGCCAAGGTATCAATATAGAAGTGTACCAATATTCTGTTGTAATAAATGTAGGTATTACTAATACACTCAGAACCATACAAACAGCTAAGTTAATTAAGTCTTTTTTTGTATAAGTCATAAATACTGGTTTCATAAACTAAACTCTCCTAATAATTTTTTCTCCAAATAAACCTTCCGGTCTATATAATAAAAAGAATATTGCTAAGACGTAAGGAGCCCAACCTTCAATTGCGCCACCAAAAAACGGTCCAATGTATACTTCTAAAACTTTCTCTACTGCACCAATGATTAAGCCACCAATAATTGCGCCTGGAATAGATGAAAAGCCACCTATAATTAAAACTGGTAAAGCTTTTAACGCTAAATCAACAAGAGCAAATTGAACACCAGCTCTTGCACCCCACATACATCCTGCAACTAATGCCACAACTCCAGCAGCAGACCAAACTAATAACATTATATGTTTTAAAGGAATTCCTATTGAACTTGCGGCACCAGCATCATCTGCAACAGCTCTCAAACCAAGACCAATTTTTGTATATTTGAACAGAAGGAATAAACCAATAATCATTATAGCTGCAACAAGTCCTGCAGTAATATCAAGAGCACTAATAAATAATTTTAAGTTATCAGCAATCCACGGCACTGGAAAATCTCCTATACCTAAATCTAATCTTCTTACTTCTACTCCCCATGCAGCCTGAGCCAAGCCTTCTAAAACATATCCTAAACCGATTGTGGCCATTAATACGGTATCTTCGCTAGCGTTCATTAAAGGTCTTAAAACAAATCTTTCAGTGCATAAGCCAACTACTACCATTAAAAGGGCAGCCAAAATGAATGCAAGTACGAAAGGTATATTGAAGTCTTGCATAAATCCAACAAAAGCAAGAACTGAGAAGAAAACCATAGCTCCTTGAGAGAAGTTAAACGTCGCTGAAGCTTTAAAAATTAGAACAAATCCTAAAGCTACCAATGAGTACATAGTTCCAGCAAGCAAACCGCCAACTAAAACTTCCATAAAAAATAATAATTCTTCAACCATATTTTTATCCTAGTGTTCTACTCCTAAATAAGCATCTATTACTTTTTGATTTGATCTTACTTCATCAGGCGTACCATCGCCAATAACTTTACCATAATCAAGCACTACAACTCTGTCTGATATATCCATAACTACTCCCATATCATGCTCAATAAGAACCATAGTTGTGCCGAGTTCATCATTTACTTTTAAAATGAACCTACACATGTCCCTTTTTTCTTCAACATTCATTCCAGCCATAGGCTCATCTAGTAAAATTACAGATGAGTCAGTTGCAAGAGCACGACCTAATTCTACTTTCTTTTGTAATCCGTAAGGAAGTTTTCCAACTGGCGTATCTTTAATATCTTCTATTTCCAAAAAACTGATTATTTCTTCAGATCTTTCTCTATTAATCTTTTCTTCTTTTTTAACTTTAGGTAGTTGAAAAGCGACTTCAAGAAAATTTGTTTTCGTGTGAAGCTTTCGGCCTACTAAAATATTATCCAGAACTGACATTCTTTTAAATAGAGCTAAGTTTTGAAATGTTCTAGAAAGGCCCATTTGTGCCATGAGATTGGGAGTAATATTTGGAATTTCTTTTCCTTTAAAAGAAACTGTTCCTTGTTGAGGCTTATAAATTCCATTTATACAATTCAGCATTGAGCTTTTTCCAGCTCCATTAGGTCCAATTATAGCCCTAACCTCGTGCTCAAGTACATCAAATGAGGTATCAGTTATTGCTTTAACGCCACCAAAAGAAAGGGAAATATTTTTTACCTCTAATATTGGTTTACCTATTTTAAATTTTCTCTCAATTGCCATCTTTAATTAATTTTTTTCTTCGTTAAGCTTTCTTCTTTAAGTACATCTCTAAAATTTTTTCTACCTTTCTTTGAAATACCTAAATATAATTCTTTCACCTGATCATTACTCAATAAACTTTGAGCTGTACCATCTAGCATAACTCTGCCTGTTTCAATTATATAGCCATAATCTGAATTTTTTAGTGCAACATTGGTATTCTGCTCAGCTAGTAGAATGCTGACACCTTCTTTCTGATTAAGCTCTTTAACGATGTTAAAAATCTCTGCTACTAATTGGGGTGCCAAACCCATTGTAGGTTCATCTAAAAGTAGCATTTTAGGTTTTGCCATCATAGCTCTTGCAACTGCTATCATTTGTTGCTCTCCACCTGATGTAAATGCAGCTTGGCTTTTTCTTCTTTCCTTTAATCTTATGAAATACGTATATATTTTTTCTAATTCTTGATTGATATCACCTTTTGATAATTTTCTTGAGTATGCCCCAGCAATAATATTTTCTTCAACAGTGAGGTGGCCAAAACATCTTCTGCCCTCTAATACTTGAACCATGCCAAGCCCAACCATTTGTGAGGGATTTTGTTTTTCAATTGAGGTACCATCATATTCTATAGTGCCTTTTGTTACTTTACCTCTTTCTGAGGCTAGCATAGTTGAAACCGCTTTTAATGTTGTACTCTTACCCGCTCCATTTGCTCCAAGTAGTGCTACTACTTTTCCCTTTGGCACTTTTAATGAAACATCATGTAGAGCTAAAATAACATTATCATATGTTACTTCGATATTTTTAATATCAAGTATGTTGGTTGAAGTGCTCATTAATTTTTTTTCAATTATATTTATATTAAATTTTATTTAAAGGGGAGTTAGAATAACTTGATTATCTAAACTCCCCCTTTAGTAGATATTAATTTATTTCTAAATTAATTATCCACATTTTTTCGGTGTAATGTTGTTTTCTTTAGCAAATTTCGCTGCAGATGCCTCTACAAGACCTCTAATAAATGCAGGATCACCTGGAGCTTCCCAACCAGTTACCTGATTGAATTTAGTTCCATCCCACTGCATTACAGCAAATTTACCGGCACCTTCATGGTTTGCGCATGAAATAGCAAATGGAGCTAACATTCCTCCAACTCCAAGTTCAGTAAGTCTAGCTTCAGTCATGTTTAAATTTTCATAACCATCTCTAAACTCAGCACCAGTTACTGCTTTACCAACTTTGTTATGCATTTTTTGAGCAATTCTTAACGCCTCAATCCACATAACGGCAGCACCTAGTCCTCTATTCCAGTAAACGGAACCAATCCTATTTGGATCAGCTAAGTTACCTTTTCCGGCACCATATACTTTATCTTTAATGTCTTTAACTAATGGATATTCTCCTGGTAAAGCATTTGCAACAGCATAAGTTCCCTTAGCTGCATCACCTGCTGGATACATATCCTCTTCGGCAGCACCGAATGTTACATACATCATTCTATCTCTTGGGAAATTAATTCTAGCAGCGTTAGTCATTGCTGTTGAATTCATTCCAGAACCCGCTCCCCAGAAAGTAACCCAATCAGGTTTTTCTTTTCTGATTTGCAGCCATTGAGATTGTTGCTCTAATCCTGGAGGTGGAATTGAGATTTCAATTAATTTCATTCCCCAATCGGAAGTTATTTTTCTCATTGCTGGAAGTGGTTCTCTTCCGTAAGCAGAGTCAATGTGTAAGTGAACGATTTTTTTACCTTTCATCTTATCTATACCGCCCTCTACTTGAGCCATAAACTTCAGTTTAACCGCTATTTGTGACCAGTAGTGACTTGCAGCATTAAATACCCAAGGCCATACTCTTCCATCAGCACCGTCAGTTCTTCCATAACCATATTGAGCTAAAACAACATTGTCTTTAGCCATACGGTTAATCACAGCGTATGCTCCTGGTGTTCCTAAAGTATCAAACACTACTATTCTTTGACCATCTTTTTCTAAAAGTCTTTGGTAACATTCTACCGTTTTAACAGCGTTATATTCCGTCTCACACTCTTGCCATGTAAGCATTA
>CACENB010000006.1 GCA_902561015.1 uncultured Pelagibacteraceae bacterium | reverse complement strand
ATATATATATATTTATATTATTAAATAGAATCTTCTTAGTCTAGACAGGATAATTTTGAGTAAACAATACAGGGAATTAGCTAGTTGCATCCGATTTTTATCGATTGATGCTGTACAAAAAGCCAACTCTGGTCACCCAGGAATGCCTATGGGTATGGCCGATGTGGCAACAGTTTTATTTAAAGATTTTTTAAATTTTAACCCAAATAATCCAAGTTGGGTAAATAGAGACAGATTTGTTCTCTCTGCTGGTCATGGATCAATGTTGCTTTATTCACTTCTTTATCTCACTGGTTATAAAAGTATTTCTTTGAATGATATTAAAAATTTTCGTCAATTAGATTCAATTTGTGCTGGTCATCCTGAATATCACCCTAATACTGGCATTGAAACTACTACAGGTCCTTTGGGACAAGGGATATCTAATGCAGTTGGATTTGCTATTTCAGAAGAAATTTTAAAAAAACAAATTGGAAAAAAAATTATTGATCATAAAACTTATGTGATTGCAGGTGATGGGTGTTTGATGGAAGGAATTAGCCATGAGTCTTTAAGTTTAGCTGGACACCTTAAATTAAAAAATCTTATTTTGCTTTTCGATAATAATTCTATTTCAATTGATGGTCCCACAAACTTAGCAGTTTCTGACGATCATGAAAAAAGGTTTCGAAGTTATGGATGGGATTATATTAAGATTAATGGACATAATCATAAAGAAATATCAAAAGCTCTCAAAAAAGCTCAAAATTCAAAAAAACCTATTGCAATTTCATGCAAAACTACAATTGGTTATGGATCTCCTAACAAGGGTGGCAAAGCTTCTTCTCATGGCAGCCCGCTAGGTGATGATGAAATAAAATTAGTGAGAAGAAAATTAAATTGGACTCATGGTCCCTTTGAAATTCCAAAAAAATTATTGAATGATTGGAAATCAATCGGCCAAAGAGCATCAAAAAAAGCAAAAAAACACGAAAAAATTTTTAGTAAAGAGCTTAAAAAATTAGGTTGGTTAGGATGGTCAATATTTAATAAATTTACAAAAGATTTTCCACCAAGATATAATCTTACGAGAAATGCTATAATTGGATCTATAGAAAAAGCAAAAACTGAATATTTAGGAAATCTAGAGCCAATGGCGACAAGAAAATGCTCTGAAAAATTCTTAGAAATTGTATCAAAACTTCCAAATTTAATAGGAGGTTCAGCTGACTTGGCTGGTTCAAATAATACTAAAACTAAAAATCATAAAATTATAAAATCAGGTGATTTTTCAGGGAATTATATTCACTATGGAGTAAGAGAGCACGCGATGTGTGGAATTATGAATGGTATTTCGCTTCATAGTGGCCTTATACCATATGGTGGAACTTTTTTAATATTTAGTGATTATTGTAAACCATCTATTAGACTTGCAGCAATGATGAAACAAAAAGTCATCTATGTGTTTACTCATGACTCTATTGGGCTTGGTGAAGATGGTCCAACACATCAGCCCATTGAACAATTAGCAAGTTTAAGATCTATTCCAAATCTAAATGTTTTCAGACCATCTGATCTTATTGAAACTTTTGAGTGTTGGCAATTAGCACTTGAAAGTAAAAATACACCAAGTGTAATTGCTTTAACAAGACAGGCGATCAAGCCAATAAGAACTAAAAGTGTAACCAAAAATATGTCTTCCTTAGGTGCCTATGAGATTTTTAGAACTAATGATAATATAAAGATCACAATTATAGCAACGGGATCGGAAACAAGTTTAGCAAGTGAAGTTGGACATAAATTAGCCACAGATGGTATTTATTCAAAAGTAATATCAATGCCTTGTCACGAATTATTTGATCAACAAAGTGAAGGCTACAAAAATAAAATTTTAGCAGAAACAGATCTTGTTGTATCTATAGAAGCTTCTGAAACAAATTATTGGAAAAAATATACTAATTATAATGGTTTAAATTTTGGGATTGATAATTATGGAAAAAGTGCGCCTTATAAGAAAATTTATGATCATTTTGGAATGAATACCCAGAATATAATTAGAGAGATTAAAAATAAGTTATGAAAATAAAAGTTGGAATAAATGGATTAGGCAGAATAGGAAGGATGATTATTAGATCTATTGTCGAGAATGATAATAAAAATATTGAGATTAAACATATAAATAACAGAACAAATTCAGATGCTAGCTCTAGACTTTTAAAATACGACTCGATCCATGGAAAATTTAATGCAAAAATTAATTTTGGTGAAAAACACTTGATGATTAACAAAAATAAAATCACCTTTTCTCAAGAAACCGATTTAAATAATATTAATTGGAAAAAATATGACGTGGACTATGTTTTTGAATGTACTGGTAAGTTTAACTCTAAGGATAAATTAAAGCCCCATCTAAAAAATGGAGCTAAAAAGGTTATTGTTTCAGCCCCATGTAAAAATGCAGATAAAACAATAGTGTTTGGTGTAAATGAATTGGAATTGAAAAAAAATGACAAAATAATTTCTGCAGCGTCATGTACAACTAATTGTCTTGCGCCTGTAGCTTTTGTTTTAAATGAAAATTTTGAGATCAACAATGGTTTTATGACTACTATTCACGCATTTACAAGTGATCAAAGAATTTTAGACAATTCTCACAAAGATCCAAGGAGAGCAAGGTCTGCGAGCCAATCTATTGTGCCGACTTCAACTGGTGCATCGGAAGCAATTGGTGAAATAATCCCTTCTCTTAAAGGTAAATTAGGAGGCATAGCAATGAGGGTACCAACTCCTAATGTTTCTTTGATTGAATTTGTATTTTGTACAAAAAAAGATTTAAGTATAGAAAAAATAAATTCTGCATTTCAAGGTTTTAGCAAAAAAAATAGGGTTCTAGAATTCACTAGGGAAAAACTTGTATCTGTTGATTTCAATCATAATCCCGCTTCGTCAATTGTAGATGGAAGCTTAACAAATGTTATAGGAAAAAATATGGGTAAAATTTCAGCTTGGTATGATAACGAGTGGGGTTTTTCGAACAGAATGTGTGATATTGCAGAACACCTTTTTAAAATTTCGTAATGAAATATATAAAAGATCAAGAAAATCTCAAGGACAAAATTATATTGTTAAGACTAGATTTGAATGTTCCTCTCAAGAACAGAGTAATTATCGATGAAACAAGGATTAACAAGATATTACCCATCATTAATTTCTTACTTAAAAAAAAATCGAAAATTTTAATAATTTCACATATTGGACGACCTAATGGAAAAATAAACAATGATTTAACTTTAAAACCTGTTTGCGAAAACTTAGAAAGAAAGACTAATCAAAAAATTAAATTAATTAAGGAAAATATTTACAAAATTAAAAAAGAAGAAATATTTAAAAACTTGAAAAATCAGATAGTTTTTTTAGAAAATATAAGATTTTATAAAGAGGAAGAAAATAATGATATCAATTTTTCAAAGCATTTAGCTAAATTAGCAGATATATTTGTTAATGATGCTTTTTCTTGCTCACATAGAGCTCATTCATCTGTTACCAAAATTACTAAATTTTTACCTTCTTTTGCAGGCTTGCAGCTTGAAACAGAAATAAGCGCATTAAAAAAAGTTACCTCAGAAATTAAAAAACCAGTAACTTGTATTGTTGGTGGATCTAAAATATCAACAAAAATTGGTCTAATTAAAAACTTAATACCTAAATTTGATAACATTATAATTGTTGGAGCGATGGCAAATAATATCCTAAGTTATAAAGGTAATCCAATTGGAAGATCTCTAAAGGAAACGGATTGTAAACTAGTGATAGACGATATTTTTGAAACTGCAAAAAATTATTCTTGCTCGATAAATTATCCAGAGGATGTTGCAGTAGGAAAGAATATGGATGACAAGGCCATAATAAAAGAATTAAATGAAGTTTCAAATGATGATGTTATTCTTGATATTGGACCAAGGACAATTGAAAGAATAAAAAATATTATTGAGAAAAGTAAAACAGTCTTGTGGAATGGTCCAGCTGGATATTTCGAAAATCCAAATTTTGCAAATGGTTGTTATCAAATCACAAAAAAAATTATTGAAAAAAATAGGAAAAATTTAATCTATTCAATTGCTGGAGGTGGTGATACAATTGCAGTTTTAAACAAAATGAAAGCTGTAAACGATTTCAATTTTGTTTCAACCGCTGGTGGAGCTTTTTTAGAATATCTTGAAGGCAAAGAACTTCCTGGTATAAAAGCTTTAGATTAAAATGTCTGAATTAAACAGTATTGTATTAAAAATTATTAAAAGTGGAAAAGGTATCTTAGCTGCTGATGAAAGCACGGGAACAATGTCGAAAAGGCTTGATGAAGTAAACGTAACATCAACTCCAGAAAATAGATTGTTATTTAGAGAAACGCTTTTTAGTTCATCATGTATGACTGATTGTATCGGAGGTGTTATTTTATATGATGAAACGATTAAACAAATATCTTCAAAAAAAAATAAAATAACTGAATTAATATCTGAAATGGGTTCTTTGCCAGGAATAAAAGTTGACACGGGTGCTAAAGTTCTAGCAGGTTCACCTGATGAAAATGTTACAGAGGGACTAGATGGATTAAGAGAAAGATTGAAAGAATACTATAAACTTGGTGCAAAATTCACTAAATGGAGAGGTGTTTATGCTATATCAAAAGATTATCCAAGTAAGCTATCAATAAGTTCTAATGCGCATGCTTTAGCAAGATATTCAGCATTGGTCCAAGAATGTAATATGGTACCAATAGTTGAACCAGAGGTTTTAATGGAAGGTGAACATTCTGCTGAGGATTGTTTGAAAAAGACTTCAGAGGTCATTAATAAATGCTTTGAGGAATTAATTTTACATAAAGTAGATTTAAAAGGAATTATTCTAAAGCCGAATATGATATTAGCTGGGAATAAATCAAAAAATAAAATTTCAAATGATGAAATTGCAAAACTAACTATAAAATGCTTAAAAAACTCTGTTCCTTCAGAAGTTCCTGGAATCGCTTTTTTATCAGGTGGACAGTCAGAAGTAGAGGCAACGCAAAATTTAAATTTAATAAATAAATATAACGATACTAATTTTATAATGACTTATTCTTATGGACGAGCACTTCAGCAAAGTGCCTTAAAATTTTGGTCAAAAGATTTAAAAAATATTGAAGGAACCCAAAAGATCTTCAACCACAGGTCAAAAATGAATACATTAGCTGCACAAGGAAAATGGTCTAAAGATCTTGAGATTTAATAAAAAAAAATTTATCTATTTAATCTCACCACTTAAAATTGATAAAACTTTTTATCGCCAACTCATATTTGTTTTAAAAGAAAAAAAAATTAGTTTTTTTCAATTAAGATTGAAAAGAGAAAAGTTTAGAAAAAAATTGATAATTGGACAGAAAGTTAAAAAAATTTGTAAAAAATTTAATGTTAAATTTTTAGTAAATGACGATGTACATTTAGCTAAAAGGCTAAATGCTGATGGTTGTCATTTGGGTCAGAAAGATATGAATATTTTAAAAGCAAGACAGATAATTGGAAACAAGATAATCGGTATTACCTGTCACAACTCACTCAAATTAGCAAAGACGGCTCTGAAAAGTAAAGCTGATTATTTAGCCTTTGGGGCATTTTATTCTTCTAAAACAAAAAAAAGTAAATACAAAGCGTCTTTTTATTTATTAAAAAAAGCCAGAAAGATGACCAAAACTCCTATAGTTGCTATTGGAGGCATAAACTTAAAAAACTATAAGAAACTTTTGTTGAATAAAGCCAACTTATTAGCTATTTCAAGCTACATTTGGAAAAATAAAAAAATGAAACCACTTGAAGCAATTAAAAAATTAAAATGAAAATAAACGCGGGTGAAATAAGAGTAGGTATGTTGCTTGAATATAAAGATGATTTATGGCAAGTGCTGAAAACACAACATGTAAAACCAGGAAAAGGTGGTGCTTTTGCACAAGTAGAAATGAAAAGTGTGAACAAAAATACAAAATTGAATACAAGATTCAGATCAAGTGAATCCGTAGAAAAAGCATCTCTTGAGGAAATTGCTTTTAATTATTCATATGAAGATGATGTAAATTTTTTTTTTATGGATCCAAAAACTTTTGAACAAGTGCAAATTAAGAAAAATATAGTTGGACAAAAGGGTAAATTATTAACTGAAAATCTTAAAGTTATGATAAGTTTTTATAACGATATACCAATTACTATAGATTTACCCAATCAGGTAAAATGTAAAATTGATTCAACAGATGTTGCTCTAAAAGGTCAAACAGTTTCTTCTTCATATAAACCTGCTATTCTAGATAATGGGTTAAGTATACAAGTACCTCCATTCATTGAGTCTGGTGATGAAATAATTGTTGATACAAGAAATTTGGAATACGTTAAAAAAGTATAATATATGAACTCAATTTCAGCAAATTTAAACCTAATGATTAAGGCTTGTGAAAAAGCATCAAAAACACTTATTAGAGATTTTGGAGAGATCGAAAAACTTCAGGTTTCTAAGAAAGGGCCCTTAGACTTTGTCACAAACTCTGATCTCAAAACAGAGAAAATTATAATTGAAGAATTAGCGAAAGGAAGACCAGATTATTCAATTATAAGTGAAGAAAATGGAATAAAAAAAAATAAGGACAAAAAAAATACATGGATTATAGACCCAATAGATGGAACAGTAAATTTTTTACATGGAATACCACATTTTGCAACTTCAATTGCACTAAAACATAAGAATGAAATAATAACTGGTTTAATTTTTGATCCAATTAAAGATGAAATGTTTTATGCTGAAAAAAATAATGGAGCTTACTTAAATAATAAAAGAATCAGGGTGTCTAAAAAAAATAATATACAAGAATGTTTATTTGCAACTAGTGGAACACTTGAAAAAAAAATGGAATTTTCTTATAGAAAATCAGGCTCAGCTGCATTAGATATGGCATACATTGCTTGTGGAAGATATGATGGTTACTTTCAAAAAAATTTACATTTATGGGATATTGCTGCTGGATTAATTCTTGTAGGGGAAGCGGGAGGCATTACAAATGAGATAAACCTTGAAAATTATAAAGATCATAAAATAATCGCATCTAGCGCTGATATTTACGAAGAATTGATGAAAAAAATTAATAACTTTTAATTGTTTTAAAAAAATCTTTTGCTATAAGACACCGATGAAAAAAAATATACATCCAAAATACCATAAAATAAAAGTTGAGATGACTGATGGAACTCATTTTGAAACTAAATCAACTTGGGGAACAGAAGGAGAAATTCTCAAGCTAGAAATTGATCCAAAGTCTCATGCAGCATGGACAGGTGGTAAACAAAAATTAATGGACAAAGGAAGAATTAGTAAATTTAATAAAAAATTCCAAAACTTTAAATCAGAGAAAAAAAATTAGATGTCAAAAGCTCCACTAATGCCAATGGCAACAGCTTTATGGCTTGTTGAAAATACTACACTTACTTTTAAACAAATAGCTGAATTTTGTCATTTACACGAAGTTGAAGTTCAAGGTATTGCGGATGGAGAGGTAGCCAAGGGAATAAAAGCATATAACCCTATAATTACTGGTCAACTTTCAAGAGAAGAAATTGAATTATCCTCTAAAGATCAAAATAGACCTTTAAATATTAAAAATCTTGATGTTGAAATATCGAATAACGAGAAAAAAATTAAAAAATATATTCCTCTCTCAAAAAGGCAAGATAAACCAGACTCAGCTTTATGGTTAATAAAACAACATAATATTTTAAAGGACTCACAAATTTCAAGGTTAGTAGGTATTACTAAAAATTCTGTAACATCGATTAGGAATAAAAGTTATTGGAACTATAATAATTTAAATCCTAAAGACCCAGTAGCGCTTAATCTTTTTTCGCAAAAAGATTTAATTGAGGCAATTGAAAAAGCTGAAAGAAGAATAAAAAGAGAAAAAAAGGAAAAGGAAAAGGAAAAAGTAAAAGTAAATAAACAGCAACAACAATGAATAATATTCGTAGACATGAAATTATAAAAATGCTATTCACTCATTTTTTTGGAGGAATTTATTAAAATAGAAGTTAAAGATAATAATGTTGAACAAGCTCTGAGAGTTTTAAAAAGAAAACTTCAGAGGGATGGTTTTTTTAAAGTAATAAAATTAAAAAACACTTATGAGAAACCATCTGAAAAAAAAAAAAGAATTCTTCAAGAAAATATTAAAAGAGTTAAAAAACTAAATAAACTCAAAAATAGAATTTAGTAATATCGCGGGGTGGAGCAGTCTGGTAGCTCGTCAGGCTCATAACCTGAAGGTCGGCGGTTCAAATCCGTCCCCCGCAACCAGTCTAATTAAATTTTAAACTTTGATTTTTTGCTATCCAGTAAAAAAGTTTTAACTGTTTCAACAGTTAGTTGATTAAATGATTTCCCAAAATTTTGAATTTTTTCAATTATTGAGGGTGGAATAGTTATTATATGACACCCCAATTGTTTTGCATGTAAGTAATTGTACGGCTCTCTCACACTAGCCCATAAAATTTCAACATTTTTAAATTTTTTTGCAATCTTAATACTTTTGACTAATTGTGGTATCGGATCTTTACCTGTATCACCAGCCCTACCTGCAAAAATTGATATTATCACTTTTGTTTTTTTATTTATTTGTTTTAAAATTTTTTCAGTTTGTTTTGCTGTATACACCGCTGTAATATTTAATTTGATCTTATTCCTATTTAATTGTTTAATAACTTTTCCTGTGAATTGATTTTTTGAGTTTATAACTGGAACTTTCACATAAACATTTTTACCCCAATTGCTTATTTTCATGCCTTGCTTAATCATTGATTCGTTGTCATCTGCAAAAACTTCAAATGAAATTGGTTTTAACTTACATTCACTTAGTAATTTTTTTGAATATTCCTCATAATTTTTTGCTCCAGCCTTTCTCATCAAGCTGGGATTAGTGGTAAACCCTTTTACGATTTTTTGTTTATTAAATTTTTTAATTAATTTTAAGTCAGCAATATCACAAAAAATTTTAATACTCATTTAATTTATAAGTTTTTTGTAATATCCTCTGTCATTTTTTTTGCATCTGCGAACAGCATTAAAGTATTTTCCTTATAAAAAAGATCATTGTCAATACCTGCATATCCAGGAGATAAACTTCTTTTGACAAACAACACTGACTTACACTTTTCAACATCTAAAACTGGCATACCGTAAATTGGACTTTGGGGGTCGGTTTTAGCAACTGGATTAGTAACATCATTAGCTCCAATGACAAAAGCGACATCTGCATTTGCAAAGTCATTATTTATTTCTTCTAATTCAAAAACTTCATCATAAGGAACGTTAGCTTCTGCTAATAAAACATTCATATGACCTGGCATTCTTCCAGCAACAGGATGAATAGCGTATGAAACTTTTATATCGTTTTTCTTTAGTGTATCAACCATTTCTCTTAAAGCATGCTGAGCTTGTGCAACTGCCATACCATATCCAGGTACAATTATAACCGATGAAGCATTTTTCATTAAAAAAGCAGCATCATCAGCATTACCACTTTTAACTGGTCTTTGCTCTTTAGATGTTGCACTAGTTGTATTATCCGTAGCACCAAATCCACCTAAAATTACATTAAAGAAAGAACGGTTCATACCCTTACACATTATATAAGATAATATTGCACCAGAGGAACCCACTAAAGCTCCTGTGATTATTAAGGCAGTATTTTCTAAAGTAAAGCCTATTCCAGCAGCAGCCCAGCCTGAATAAGAATTAAGCATTGAAATCACCACTGGCATATCTGCTCCACCAATTGGGATTATCAAAAGAAAACCAATTAAAAATGAAACAGCTAATAATATCCAAAATAAATTTGATGATTGAGATGAACACAATAAGTAAATTAAAACGATTATTGATATTAGAATAATCGCATTAAGAGGATGTTGACCTTTAAATGTTATTGGTGAGCCTGACATAATTCCTTGCAACTTTAAAAAAGCAATTATAGACCCAGAGAATGTTATTGCTCCAACTGCTGCTCCAATTGACATTTCAATCAAACTTCCAAGTTTGATATTACCTGGCGAACCCAGATTAAATGCTGTGGGATTTAAAAAAGCTGAAATAGCTACAAATACTGCTGCCAATCCAACTAGGCTATGAAAACCTGCCACTAATTCAGGCATAGCTGTCATTGGAATTTTGTAAGCGATAAACGCTCCTATTGAACCCCCAGCTAATATGAAAATTATCACAAAAACAAACCCGCTTGAAAAACTTCCAATAGATAAAAAAGTTACGGTGACTGCAATAATCATTCCTAAAATTCCGAATAAATTTCCCTGTCTAGAAGTTTCTGGTGATGATAAGCCTCTTAGAGCAAGAATAAATAAAACTCCTGAAACTAAGTAAAAAATTGCTGATAAATTTGCTGATATCATTATTTTTCCTTTTTCTTTTTTTTATACATAGCCAACATTCTTTGAGTTACCAGAAATCCTCCAAAAATATTTATTGCTGCTAAAGTAATGGCCAAAAAACCGAAAATACTTGATATGTTAAATATACTTTTTGTATCTCCAGACAATCCTGCAATAATTGCTCCAACAATTATCACTGATGAAATTGCGTTAGTAACAGACATCAAAGGTGTGTGTAGTGATGGCGTAACACTCCAAACAACGTAATACCCAACAAAAATTGAGAGAATAAAAATGCTTAGTCTAAATATTAAAGGATCTATTTCCATAAATTATTTTATTAAAGTATTATTTATAATTTCATCTTCTAGGTTAATATTTATTCTTTTATTATCTTTGTCGAATAGATTATTAACAAAATTAAAAACATTTTTTGCATATAAATTTGATGCAGAGACTGGTAACTTGTTTAAAATATTGCTTTCACCCATTATCTTTACTCCATTTTGTACAACAATTTTATCTACTTCTGAAAACTCTGTGTTACCCCCTTGAATTGCAGCTAAATCATATATAATCGACCCTGCTTGCATATTATTAATCATATTTTCTTTTATTATTAAAGGAGCTTTTTTTCCAGGTATTAGAGCCGTACAAACTACAATATCTATTTTTTTTAATGTTTCAGATAAAAGTTGTTCTTGTTTTTTTTTAAAATCATCTGAGGTTTCTTTGGCATAACCGCCTTCAGTTTCTAAATTTTCTGAACCTTCCACAGTTAGAAATTTCCCACCTAAACTTTCAACTTGTTCCTTTGAAGCCATTCTTACATCAGTAGCAAAAACTATTGCTCCCATCCTTTTTGCAGTAGCAATCGCTTGTAATCCAGCAACACCTGCACCAACTACTAAAACCTTTGCAGCTGGAACTGTGCCTGCCGCTGTCATCATCATTGGTATCGCTTTTTCAAAATTTGCAAAGGACTCGACTACTGCTTTGTAACCAGCAAGATTTGCCTGCGATGATAATATGTCCATAGATTGTGCTCTAGTTATTCTCGGAAGCAATTCCAATGAAAAAAGATTTATTTTTTTTTTTGCAATGTTTTCTAATTTTGCTTTGTTATTATAGGGATTTAAAACTCCGATTAATGTTTGATTTTCTCTAAGGTTCGAAGTTTTGTCATCAGATAACATTCCAAGTTGCACAACTATATCGGAAGAATTTAAAATATCCCTTTCATCTTTTAAAATTTTAACACCTACATCCTTAAACTGCTCATCCTTAATACCAAGATGAGTACCATAATTTTCAGTTAGGCAAACTTCAAACCCAAGAGAGAGATATTTTTGAACTATCTCAGGTGTTATTGATATTCTTTTTTCAATAGTTTTATTTTCTGATATAGATCCAATTCTCATATACAAATTTTACAACAGGAATATTGCCATTAACACCAAAACACCTATTACAGCGACAGTTCCCCAGAGAACAAATTTTGTAAAATTATTCCAAGTATTTTTATGGTTTTCATTGTCCATAAATTTTACTTTTGTCTTGCTTTAAATTTTGGGTTTGTTTTATTTATAACGTAGACTCTTCCTCTTCTTCTAACTAATTTTGAATTGAGGTCTCTTTTTTTTATTGATTTTAACGAACTTTTAATTTTCATAATTTTAAATATTAAGCCGGCAACGTCCTACTCTTCCGTGTCTTAAGACAAAGTACCATCGGCGCAGTAGGGCTTGACTTCCGAGTTCGGAATGGGATCGGGTATGGCACCTACGCAATAATTACCGGCAATTCCTTATAACCAAAATAAACTTCTTGTAAAGAATAGAATACTTTATTTATTTAGGGCTAATTATGTCATTTATATAATTTTTAAGCTCAATTTTACCAAAAAATTTGTAAACCTTGTTTGTTAAATTCATATTAGTAAGTGCTGAGGCATATCTTTCGCCTTTTCTAAAAGGTAAATATTTTATTTTTGAATTGAATAATTTTGCTACTTGAATAATGCTATAACTTTTTTTGTTTGAAATACTGTAATGTTTATTCTTATTTTTTTTCCATGCTAGATAGCAAATTTTTACTGTATCTGATATATGAGTGAACCTTCTTGATTGTGAACCAGGCTTTACGACTGTTAATGGTTTGTTTGATTTAAATTGTTCCTCAAATATCCCTATAACCGTTGCCATGTTGCCTTTTGTAATTTGTTTTGGCCCATAAACATTGTAAAAATATATTATTTCGAATTTAAAATTAAACCATTTTTTTAAATTTTCTAACAACTCAAGATTTTTTGCTTTGGTGAAAGCATAAGGAGATAAATTTTTATCATTTCCATTATTTCCAATACTTGCTGATGTTGCTGAGTAAACTAATTTTATTCTATTTTCTAAACAAAAATTAAAAACTTCATGAGAACCAATACTGTTTGAAGCAACACATTCACTCATTTTGATAAAACTTTGATAAATTCTTGAAAATTCACCAAAATGAAATATTGAGTGGATTCTATTTTTATAAGTTTTTAATACCTTTGATATATTTTTTGTATTAGCATTTAAGTATTTTACTCTAGGTTTTTTGATATGATTTTTTTTTGTTCCTGAGGAGTAATTATCTAAACTTATTATTCTAAATTTTTTTTCTTTTGCTAAAAAATATTCAATTAAATTTGAACCAACGAAACCTGCTCCTCCAGTTACGACTATAATATTTTTCATTTTTTCTCTTTGAATATTTGATTTTTTAAGTAATCATTAATCGTAATTGCTAAACCTACGTCTAATTCTGTTTTAGATTGCCATCCATATTTTTTTGCAAGCGATGAGTCCATTAGTTTTCTAAAAGTTCCGTCTAGGTTTACCTTTTCATGTTTAATTTTAAGACTAACTCCTAAATGTTTCATTATGTATTTTGCATATTCATTTATACTTTTTTCTTGTCCAGAGCCTATATTTATTAACGAATGTTTAGTTTTTTTGTTTAAAAAATAAATACATGCATCAGCTATATCGTCACTAAAGATTAATTCTCTGAGAGGTTTTCCGCTCCCCCAGATTTGAATATGATCTTTTTTATTTTTTAAAGCATCTATAATTTTTCTTATTAGAGCTGGTAAAAAATGAGATCCATAGAGATCATAATTATCATTTATTCCATAGGCGTTGCATGGCATTAAACATTTATAATTTACCCCATATTGAAGATTATAACTTTCACATAAATTTATACCTGCTATTTTGGCGATTGCATAAGGCTCATTAGTTTTTTCTAAGTAGTTTGATAATAAATATTTTTCTTTGATCGGTATTTTTGAATTTTTAGGATAAACACAACTTGATCCTAAAAAGATTAAATCTTTAACACCATTTATATAGCTAGCATTTATTACATTATTTTGAATAGATAAATTTTCAAATATAAATTCTGCTCTCTTTTCATTATTTGCTTTAATTCCACCTACTTTAGCCGCAGCTAAAATAACAGCATCTGGTTTTATTTTTTTAAAATAATTTAATACTTTTTTTTGATCAATTAAATTTAACTGTGCTTTTGACTGATAATATAAATTTTTATAATCCAAATCTTTTAATTTTCTAAGTATTGCTGAACCAACCATTCCCTTGTGGCCACCAACAAATATTTTAGATTTTTTATTTATCATTTTTATGAATATCTAATTCATAAGAGATCATGTCTTTTATCAAAGAGTGAATATTATGCTTAGGTTTCCATTTTAATAACTTTTTTGCTTTTGATGCATCTCCTATCAAAGTATCTACTTCTGCAGGCCTAAAATATTTTTTTCTGCATTCAACTATGCATCTATTATTTTCATCAAAAGCTTTTTCGTTGATACCTTTACCTGTCCATCTCAACTTCATTCCTAATACTTTTGAGACCATTTTTATAAAATCTCTTATACTATATTGTTTTCCTGTACAGATAACAAAATCATCTGGTCTTTTAAATTGCAGCATTTTCCACATTGCTTGGACATAATCCTCAGCATGACCCCAATCTCTTTTTGCATTAAGATTGCCTACAAATAATTTTTTTTGTTTTCCAAACTTAATATTGCATAAAGCTTTGACTACTTTTTTTGTCACAAAAGTTTCACCTCTAAGTGGACTTTCGTGATTAAATAAAATACCATTTGAAGCAAATATGTTATATGCTTCTCTATAATTGACAGTTATCCAGTGAGCATACACTTTTGCAACTCCATAAGGGCTTTTCGGATTAAAACTCGTGAGTTCGTTTTGAGGAACTTGAAGTACTTTTCCAAACATTTCAGAAGTACCTGCTTGATAAAACTTAGTTTTTTTCTCTAAGCCATGAAATTTAATTGACTCTAAAATTCTTAACGCTCCAATTGCATCGGCATTACCAGTATATTCTGGAACTTCAAATGAAACAGCTACATGAGATTGAGCAGCAAGATTGTAAATTTCGTCAGGTTTGATTTTTTTTACAATAGTAGAAACTGATAAAGTGTCAGTTACGTCCCCATAGTGTAAAATGAAATTTCTTTTTTTTGAATAAGGGTCTTGATATATATGATCAATTCTTTGAGTATTTAAAGATGATGATCTTCTTTTTACCCCATGAACAGTATATCCTTTTTTAAGTAAAAATCTTGATAGATAAGCTCCATCCTGACCTGTAACACCAAAAATTAAAGCAATTTTTTTTTTCATTTTTGTTTTTTTTCAAAAATTTATTAATTAATTTTATTTTTTTATTATTTTTATAAACATAAATAATCCTAAAAACCTATTAAACGGAAATAAAATTATTTCCACTAATTTAACTAATAAACTTAAAAAAAATCCATTAAAAATTGGTTTATATGTAAAACCCCCTGAAAATAAATAATGTATAGGTTTAAATTTAAATTTTTTTAAAATTAATAGATCTGGAAATTTTTTTTTAAATATTTCATAGTCCCTTTCAAAAATTATAAAAGGTAAAGCTTGATTAGAACTGCTCAGTCTGCCACCTTTTTTAAAATGCCAATCAGATAACTCATTAAAATCCTCGTGATGAAAATTTTTATAAATAATTCTTGAAAACCATGTATTAGCCGGCTCAATCATTAAAATTTGACCATCTTTTTTTAAAACTCTATTACATTCAGACAAAAATTTCTCCGGTTCTGATATATGATGAAACACATTTAATAATAGTATTGCGTCAAGACTATTGTTATCAAAATTTAAATTCGTAGCATCTAGCTGCATATCTATACCTTCTAATGAAATAATTTCAGATGTTACTGTATTTGGAATTATCTTTTTTATAAATCCTGCTCCACTTCCTATCTCAACAATATTAAAATCCAAGTCATTTTTTTTTGATAAATTTTTTTTAAAAATTTTATAACAGTCTGAATAAAACTCAAAAAGTAAGACATTGTTTTCTATAATTTTTTTAAAAGACTTATTTACCTCCTTAGAATCAATGTCATCTTTAATCTCAATTCTTTTAAAAAATATATTCAAAAAAAAATTAATTATTGACTTATTCATCTTGAAGTTACTTAAAATATAATTATCTAAATAAAAACATTTTTAACATTTTAATTAATATTAGCGAACCATCTACGATTGGATTTACCTTTTTTTTTCCACCAATTCTAGATTTTTCATGAGATGGCATAGTTTCATAAAGCATTCCATTTCTTTTTGCTTTTATAGGAAACTCAACACAAAAAGTAAAATCATGTGACTCTATATTTAACATGTTAAACTTTCTAGTATCGCCCATAACAAAAGTGAATAATATATCTGAAATTTTTAATGAAAAAAAAATGTTACCTAATTTAGTGAAAAAATAATTTCCAACTAATGTAATAATGTCATCATCATCACTTCCACCTAAGGGTTTTTCATATCTACTTGCAAAAATAAAATCTAATTTTTGATTTATTATTTTATCATACATTTTATTAACATCATTTGGATCCATTGATCCATCAGCATTAATAATACAAAAATATTTTGTATCTGTTTTTTTAATACCTTCAATTAATGCAGAACCATAACCCACATTTTCTTGAAACAAAATATCAACTTCTGCAAATTCTTTAATAGATTTAATTGTATCTCTATCATTTTTGTCTAAAACAATTTTTTTTTTTACGTTAAGATTTCTTATATTATTAAGAAAAATAGGTAACGACTCACTCTCATATTTGGCTGGAATTATTAGAGTTAGTTCTTTCATAAAGAAAAATATATAAGATATATAAACAGAATTATTCAATATAAAACCAAAAAAGTTAAATTTTACAGCCTAGAAAATTCTGTTAAAACAGCCAGTCCTTAACAATATATTTTCTAAATTAAAAAAAAATTCTTACTACTGCCATCTTTAATTTTATTTATCTTATCAAACATGTTTGGTATTTTTACTAAATTTTCATCGTAAAAATCATAATTAAATTTGTAAAAAAAACTGATCAACTCTTTGCAATTATAACCAAATTCAGGATACAAATATGGAGCTATTTCAATAAACATTACAGGTTTATCATTTTTAAATAAATCAATTCCACTGTTTAGAACTTCTAATTCATAACCATCTACGTCTAGTTTAATAAAATCAACTTTTTTAATCTTTTCATTACTTTTAAATTGATCTAATGATAAATATGAATTTTTTTTAATTTCTTTAAAAATTCCTAAATGTTTTTGATGTTTCTCTTTTGCACTTTCAAAATTCCAACTAGACCAAACTTTTTCTGGTTTTCTTTTATTAGTAATGAATATTTGTCTTAGAAATACCCTATCAGCCAAATCATGATTTAATTTAAGATTTTTTTCAATTTTATTGAAAGCGTAATTAGTAGGTTCAATAGCATAAATTTTCGATTTATTAAACATTTTAGCCATCACTAAACTAACAGAACCTATATTTGCTCCAATATCAATTAAAGTTAAAGAAGTATCTTTTTTAGAGAGTATTTGTTTTAAATTAAATATTTTACTTTCAGAGTTTCCAAATAGATAAACAGATAAATCGATTGCCTCATTAAGATTTAAGTCCCATTTAATTTTATTTCTTATAACAATCTGATTTTTTGAAATAAAAATAGTCAACAATTTAGATATAATTTTAGCTAAAAAAATTTTATATTTAGTTTTCATAATTTAAATAAATTTATTTTCATTTTTTATAAAATTATCGATTTTATTGTCATAAAATTTCAGTGGAATGGATTTATTTTTTTTAATAATGCAAATATTTCAAATTTATTTTCATAATAATCTAATGCAAATTCTTTATTTTTTGCATTCAAAGAAAATGTATGGGGTCCTTTAAATTTAGATAAATTTAAACTTGTATAATAACTCTCTACGAATTCTTTTGCGTTAATTTTATCAATTTTAAAAAAAACTAAGCCATTTCCATAAAAAAATTCATTATTTTGACCTACTCTAAATAATTTTCCATTTAATTCAATTATTTTACCTGCCATTCTTGATCCGTTTGGAGAAAGCCTAACTGGTGACGATGGATGTGGATAAAATTTATCATCTAATTTTTTTGCAATCCACAAACACAATATGTTAGGATATTTGATATCATTACCAAAAATATAATATATCTTATTTTTAAAAAATAAAATTGGATCCAATATTCTTTTATTATCTTTTATTTTAATATTTTTAAAAATTTTTAATTTTTGATCTCTCAATTCAAAGAGTTTAGGTGTTGACCAGCTAGCAATTTCAGGAAAAATCAAGTCTTTATTTTTACCCTTTAGATTAAAAGTCGAAGGAAAAGAAATATGTTGAGAATTGCTCTTTATCAAGCTAATTTTTTTATTATTAAAAATAGCAATCTTGCCTTTCTGTGAAAATTTTTTTGTAATTTCAAAAATTAAATTATTCTTCAAAAAAAAAGGATCAGCAATAAAATTGTAATTGGGAGATATGTAAATTTCTTTTTTTTTTGAAAAAAATTTCTTAATAATATTAAATTGAAATTTTTTTTTATATTGAATTACAGCTATCTTCCATTTTTTTATGTAAAAAAATTTTAATAAAATTATATTCAAAGATCTGAAAAATAATTTAACAGTTAATAAAAATACTTTCGTATTACTTGGTAAGAAATATATTTTTCCATTTTTCCTCTTTTTAATAAATTCTTTTTTTTTTATTCTGTGCAATGCCTTTTTTAACAAAATATGTGATATTGAGTATGAATTTTCCAAGGTTTTTGAGTATGAATTTGGCTCAACCTTGCTTTCTCCGTAAGCTAAAATTTTTCCACCATCTAAATTCGAACTTATAATTTGAACAATTTGGCCCATCATTTTTTCAGAATTATATAATTCATAAAATCCACTTGGTCTTCCTCTATACTTTGAAGGATCTCCATGATGAAATGATAAAATTGGAATTTTTGAATTAGTTTTTATTATACCTAAACCAAATCTTAAAACAATATCTACTCGATTTTTTTTACAAATATTATCAAAACCTTGATCTAACTTAAAAAATTTATTATTATAAAAAATTTCCTGATCATAAAATTTAAAGTTTCCAATCATTTGATTAAAAAAATTTTTTTCAGTATTTGGATTTGAAATCGTTTTTATTAAATAATAAAGAATTTTACTCCAGTCGTATTTTTTTTTATAGTTATAATTTAAAATTATTATCTTATTAAATTTTTTTTCTATTTCTTTTATACAATTCAGATGCCATTTCTTAATTTTTCTATTTTCAATTAAGATGAGTAAATTCATTTATTTTTTTTTAATATATTTGATTGATTTAACTTCAGGAATATCAAGAATGAAAGAATCAAAAAAATATTAATATTTAACCAATTATTGAAAAAATTTCCTGAAGGAATAATTGGCATTAAAATTATTAAACTTAAACAAGAAATTGATAGTAAACTTTTAGATTTTTTTTGTTTTGAAAAAAAATTTGATATGAAAATTTTAAAAATATAAAAAAAAATTGATAAATAAAAAATTGCTCCAATTATACCGTTTTCTACAAGTACTTGCGTCAAAAAATTGTGAGGGTGGGTTGAACATCTACCATCATCAACAAAATATCTCTCAAAACAAATTTTTCCGAACATTTTATTACCATTTCCAAATATCGGATTTTCTTTGAAAATTTCCTTTGCTACCAGAAGGTGTTTAACATTTTGGTGAATGTTTTTAGGATCTACATATTGTGTCTTTTCTGAGATTTTATTAGTATCAATATCTTCACTTAAAAATGACAAGTTTCCTAAGGTTAAATATATAATTCTTTCTCTTAGTTGTTCTGAGGAGTAGATTGTTATAAAGCTCGCAAAAATAAATGCACCAATTAAAATAATTTTTTTTCTTATATCCTGATTATTTATGAAAAGAATGTACACAAAAATAAACAAAGTTATTGAAAAAATTGATACTCTCTCTCCTGAAAAAATAATTGCAAAAAAAGATATCGCTATATTAAAAAGATAAAGATAACGATTTAAGTTGATTTCATTTTTTTCCTCTAAAAAAATTTTTAGAGAAATGAGTAAAGGTAACATTTTTGATAAATAAGATCCTAAAATATACTCTGTTCCGAATAATCCACTTACTCTTCCTCCTGATTGAGAAGTCCAACCTAAAAGGTTTTTTTCTAAGTAAAATTGAATAGTTGCATCAATTGATACTAACAAAACTGTATAAAATAAAAACCAAAAAAACATTTTTCTTATTACTAAAAAATTTTCAAATATGTAAACAAACACAAATGCAAAAATTATAAATCTAAAATGGGTGATTGAACTTTTCAGTGACAGAAAAATATCCTCAGCGAACAATGAAACTAAAACATTATAAGAAAAAAAATAAATCAAAATTCTAAACAAAAATTCATTATTAAAATATTTCTTTATTTCTAAATTATTTTTGTAAATAAAGTATAAAGAAAGAATAACCAAACAAGAGTCAGCTAACAAAGGTCCTGTGACTAACAATAATGGTAAAATAATTATTAAATAATAGGGATTGAGTTTGCTAAATTTAATTTTATACATTTTTTTTTTTGAAATAAAAAAATATTCCTAAGTATCCCAATAGAGATAAAGCGATTAAATATATATGATAATCAAAAAAATATGATATTAAATTTGGTATCAATATTAAGAAGATTATTATTTGTAAAACTTTTTTTTCACTAAAACTATTTAATAAAATATGATGTAGATGATTTCTATCTCCTTTGAAAGGATTTTGTTTTCTGGCTATTCTCTCGACAAATAGTCTAAACATGTCTATTCCCGGGATCATCATTAAAAGGAAAATCTCTTCTGAAATTAATTTTCCAGTTTGATAATTTGAAATTACCATTATAGAAAATATTGAAGATAGCAAAAAAATTCCACTGTCACCTAAAAATATTTTTTTTTTTAAATTAAGAATAAGGAATAATACAATACTAAAAATTAAACCAAATAAAATTAAATTAAATTTAGTAGTTAAACCCAAAAATAGAAATAAAATTAAAAAATAAAATCCTGATTGACCATCCAAACCATCAAACATATTTGAAGCGTTAATAAATAATAATATAGAGAGAGCAGTTATAAAATAATTAATTGACATAACATTAAAACTTAAATTTATACTCGTTATTTCAATTTTATTTATCAGCAAAAAATTATTAAATAATAAAAGTAAAAAAATAGTCAAAGCTAAAACTAAAAGTTTTATGTTTGGACCTAAATTAAATTTATCATCTAAAATTCCAAAATAAAATAAGCATGAAACAAAAAAAAAATCTAAATAATTTAAGTATAATATTGCTTCATTGTTGTGGGATTTTTGAAAAAAAATAATTATAATTAAACACACGTAAAGAAATATTCCACCCGTTATTGGAGTAGGTTTTTTATGAGCCTTTAAACTTGAGTTTGGATGATCAACTAATTTTAAATATTGTGAAATACTATAATTATATCTATTAAAGATTAGGAAAAAAATAAAAATACTTATTAATAAAATGATTATACTATTAAAATTTTCAATCATACTTTCTACAATTTCTATACCACGTTTTTATAATATAATAAATTTTCTTGTATTTATTTATGTATATATTGAAAGAAAAAAATTAAACAATAATGTTTGGTTAATAAATTAAAAAGTATGAAAAAAATAACATCAATTATTTCAGAAACTATAATAATCATTTTAATTACCTTATTATTTTTTTTAGCTCTCGAATTATTTAGTAGGATTTTAATAAATTTTATATCTAAAAATAAGGATATATACTTTTATGGTTTCAATAAAAAAATTAATATACAAATATTTGATCTAAGCGATTTGAAAATCAATATTTTAAATACTGAATTTCAGATTAATAAAACAAAAAAAATCGAAAAAAAAAATAATCTTAATCAGATAATTTGGGTTTTTGGTGGATCGACATCAGACGTTGCATGCAGGAATACTAACAACACCTCATGGTCTATCGAGTTATCAAATTATCCAGGGACAAACGTCATTAATTTCGCAAAATCTGGGAGAAATACAGATTTTTCAATTAAAATTCTACAAAGTGAACTCCAAAAAGATGGTATGAAACCAGATATTATTCTTTGGGCAAATTATGTCAATGAGCAAGATGTTCTTTTTACAGGATTAGAGTTAAATAAAGATAAAATTAAAATCGATCAAAAAGTAAACTTTCATAAAAATAACTTCATTTTATTATTAAATAGAATTGATCTATCTTTTTATAAAAATTTTGTGTCATACTATTTTTTTAAAGAAGTAATTAAACGAATAGTAAATTTTGATAATCAAAAAAAACCAATACAAATTTTAGATGATTATAATATTGCAATAGAAAATTATAATTTAAACACTTTTAAGGCAATTCAATTATCTCAAAAGATAAATTCAAAATTTTACATTATTACTTTATTTACTAAAAATGATTTTTTAAATTTAAAAAGTGACTTTGGAGAAAATTACTTTTTTCCTAATATAAAAAAAATACTTGAAAAATTTCCTGAATTAAAATGGATTGATACAAGAGAAGAGATCGATAAAATTAACGATTTTGACAAACTTTTTTGTGACAGAATTCATTTTACGAAGGAAGGTAATAAAGAAATAGCAAAAATTATTTTGGAAAAAATTAGTAATTAATAAAAAATTATAAACTTAGAATTTCCTTTTTCATTCCGTACTTGTTTGTTATATCGAAAATGACGTGATTTTTTTTTGCTATCTTTCTTAATTTACTAATTTGCATTTTTAAATATCTTTTATGAGGTACGCCAAGCAGTATTCCATCATAGGTATTTTTTTTCAATTTTTTAACAAGAATATGATCTTTAAGTTCTTGAATGTTATAATCAATAAAATGAATATTATGACCTTTTTTTTTTAAAATTTTTCCAACTTCTAGTATTTTTGAATTTCTGATGTCAGATATATTTTCTTTGAAAGTTGCACCAAAAATAATTATCTTAAAATTTTTCTTTTTTGTCTTTTTTTTTAAATTTTTAAGCAAAATTTTTGCTACATGAGTTGGCATGTAATTATTTACTTTTCTGCCTGCAAGAATTACTTTTGGCTTAATTCCAATTTGTTTGGCTTTATAAGTCAAATAATACGGGTCTACACCTATACAATGACCACCTACTAAACCAGGATAAAAATTTAAAAAATTCCATTTTGTAGATGCGGCTTTCAATACATCAAATATACCGATATTCATTTTATTAAATAAAATTGCACATTCATTAATTAAACTTATGTTCAAATCCCTTTGAGTATTTTCAATTATTTTCGCTGCCTCTGCAGTTCTAATATTTTTAGCAATATAAATTTTATTTTTAATAATCTTTCCATAAATATTTTTAATAATTCGTAATGACCAATCGTTTGAAGCAGAGACAATTTTAATAATTTTTTCTAATGTATGTAGTTTATCTCCTGGATTAATTCTCTCTGGTGAATATCCACAAAAAAAATCAACATTGAATTTTAATTTTGATTTTCTTTCTAATAGAGGAGCACAATACTCTTCAGTAACACCTGGGAAAACTGTAGACTCATATATAACAATATCTTTTTTTTTTAAGTATTTTGATATACATAATGTTGCTTTTGTAATTGGATTTAAGTCTGGCAAATTTTTTTTTGTAACCGGAGTTGGCACGGTTACTATATATATATTGCAGTCATGTAAATCCGAAGGTCTATTAGTATATTTTATTGAAGTCTTTTTAAGCTCAAGTTTATTAAATTCATTGTTTGTATCTTTTTTAGATTTTAAATTATTTATTCTTCTTTCATTTAAATCAAATCCAATAACATCAAATTTTTTTCCAAAGGCTACAGCTAAAGGTAAACCGACATAACCTAATCCTATTATAGCAATTTTGTGCATATCAAATCTTTTTATAAATATTTTTGTAAATAGTATTCATATTAGTCAATAAGAATTTATTTGCCATTAAATTTGAATTTAATGAAAATCTTTTTAATTTTTTCTTATTTTCAAGAAGTTTTACTAATCTTGATGTTAATAAATTAATATTTTTTTTTTTAACTAAATAACCATTAAAATTATTTTTAACTATAGTTCTACAGCCTGGAATATTATATGCAATTATCGGCAGACCCCTGCTGATGGCCTCTATTAAAACCCTCGGTGAGCCTTCATGATATGAAGGAAAACACATAACAATAGCTTCATCAAATATTTTTTCTAGGTTTTGCTGATATCCAAGCCATTTAATTTTTTTATTATTTTCAATCAATTTTGTTAAATGGTTTTTTTTAATTGAAGACTTATTTTCCTCATCAATTGAACCTATTAAAAAAAAATTAAAATCATAATTTTTATCAATTATTCTTTTTGAACAATCTATAAAGTCTATTATTCCTTTATCGTACAACATCCTAGAAACACAAATTATATTTTTCTTTTTATCAATATTTCTTTTTTTTAAAATTTTTTTTATAGGACTTCCCTCAACTAATTTTGATTGAAATTCTTTACATATACGGTTTTTAATAAAAAAATTTTTTTCAAATTTATTCTGAAAAATAAATACATTTTTTTCTTGTTTAAATGTTTTGAAAATACCTGTTATAATTTTTTGTAATAAAAAACTATTTTTATTATTAAAAATATACCCTAATCCTGTAATATTAATAATACACTTTGTATTATTTAATATTTTTCCACAAACTAATGAATATAAAGAGGGTTTAATAGCAATTGATTGAATTACATCAGGTTTTAAATTTTTAAGAATAAAAAAAAATTTAATTAAACTAAAAATTTCAAATAAAAAAAATTTTTTTTTTCTACCGATATCAAAATTTATAAAATTTACATTAAGTTTTTCAAAAACTTTATCGTTTTTTGGACATAGAATAAAAACATTAAAATTCAAATTTTTTAAAATCTTAATTAAGTGAATTCTATGAGATAAAAATTGCTTAGTATCATTAGAAATTATTACAAAATTTTTTTTCATTTATTCTTTTTCAATTATGCTGACGATAGATTTGATCCCAAGTTTAAATTTTTCATTATAGTTTTTTATAAATGCTGAGTTGTCAATTTTTACTACACTGTCTAAAGATTTTTGCAGATAAAGACTAAACTTTTTGTCATCAAAAGAGTCACATTTTTCTAAGTTACCACCTAATTTTAATATATCTTTTGGTCCAGATTTGAAATTTGTTATTAATATTTTCTTATTTAAAAATAAAGTCTCCAAAATTGAATTTGGCATTCCCTCCCATCTTGAGGTAGAAATTACTAATTTAGAATTTTTAATATAATTATAAGGATTGTATTTCTCACCTAAAAAATGTATTTTTTTGCTTGTATAATTTGAGATTGAAAAATTTTTAATAAAGTCTGAAGAATAATTTCTTCCAAGAATTATGAGATTTAATTTTGTATTTTTTTTTATAATCTTATCAAAACTATATATTGCTAGTTCAATATTTTTCTGAAACTTATTATGTCCTATAAATAAAATGAATTTCTTTTCAGCGAACCTATTATCAATTCTTAATTTCGCTAGTCTTTCTATTTTTTTTTTATCAATAGGATTATAAAGCGTTATAATTTTTTTAATATTTTTGTTTTTAAAATAATTTCTAATTTCATTATTAGGACAAATTAAATAATCAGCCCATACAAAACTTTTTCTAAGAAGGAGATTTAGGTAGTTATTAAAATTTTTTTTAAATTTTAATGGTTCTGGTGGAAAATTAGATTCTCTTATCAAAACTTTAAAATTAAAACAAAAAATTTTTTTCACTAATAATACCAGAAATGAAGTATTTATTATTGAGGTAAATACAAAATCATACTTTTTTTGAGAAAATAACCTCACTAATTTAAAAAATGAATATCTTGTTTTTTCATAATTTAAATAATATTTACTGATTGTAGGATTTAATTTGTATTCTTTTTTACTTTTGTTTTTAATTATAAAAAAATCGATTTTAAATTTTTTTTTAGATGCAAGATAATTTGCTATCTCTACCATATTTTTTTCTGCACCACCTAAATAAAGTGAGGACATTACAAAAACAATTTGTTTTTTCATTAAGTCGAAATTTTCCTCAAATTAAAAAATGATTATGACTATATTTTGTAGTAATCTTTGTACCATTTAACAAAGTTTTCTGTTCCTTTTTCTAAAGAAGTTGGCTTAATTTTTATTAATTTCTTCAATTCAGTAGTATCACACTGTGTTTTGATAACATCTCCCTTTTGTAAACTTAAAAAATTTTTTTTTGCTTTTTTTCCTAATGTATTTTCAAGAATTTGTATAAATTTTAAAAGACCTACAGGCTTATCATTGCCTATATTAATTACTCTGAATGGGGCATCGCTTTTTTTTGTTGTTATTTTTTTATGAATTTTTGGTTTTTTAAAAATTAATTTACTAACCATTTTAATAACATCATCTATATATGTAAAATCTCTGACATGATTTCCACGATTAAAAATATCAATTTTTTTATTTTCTAAAATATTTTTTGTAAATTTAAACAGAGACATATCCGGTCTACCCCAAGGACCATAAACTGTAAAAAATCTCAACCCAGTTGTTGGAATTTTGAAGAGACTACTATAGGAATGAGCAATTAATTCATTTGATTTTTTTGTAGCAGCATAAAATTGAATTGGGAAATCAACTCGGTCGTTCTCAGATAGTTTATCGTTGATCTTTCTTTTGCCATAAACACTACTAGTGCTAGCGTATAAAAAATGTTTAACATTATTTTTTCTTGATATCTCTAAAATATTAAAAAAACCATTTAAATTACTTTTTACGTACTTGTCTGGGTGAATTAATGAATACCTCACACCTGCTTGGGCTGCCAAATTAACAACTATATCAACTTTATGAGATTTAAATACCTTTTCTAATTTACTAAAGTTTGAAATATCGATTTTATAAAAAATAAAATTTTTCGGTGAAATTTTTTTTAAAAAGTTAATTCTTGAATATTTTAAACTAGTACTATAATAGTTATTGATGTTATCTATACCTAAAACAGTATATTTTTTGCTTAAAAACTTTGATAAATGAAATCCAATGAATCCAGCACATCCAGTAATTAATATTTTCACTTGGTTTATATATATTAAAAATTTATAAATTTTATAACATGTATAAAATAAATCACCTTGTAATACCAAATAAAATTAAATTTATAGGTGAAATTGGAATAAACCATAATGGAAGTTTAAATCTTGCTAAAAAACTAATTAAAAAAGCTAAAGAAATTGGATGTGATTATGTCAAATTCCAAAAAAGAACTGTTAATAAAGTTTATAGTGAAAAATATTTAAATCAAAAAAGAATAAGTCCTTGGGGCAAAACCCAAAAGGAACAAAAAGAGGGTTTAGAACTTAACTATGAAGAATATAGATCTATCCATAAATATTGTAGTAAAATTGGAATGAAGTGGTTTGCTTCAGCTTGGGATGATGAAAGTTTAGAATTTTTGAAAAAATTTAATTTAGATTATAATAAAATTGCGTCTCCTTTAATAACTAATTTAGATTTGATTGAAAAAATCGCAAAACAGAAAAAACATACTTTAATATCTACGGGAATGTCAAAATATAAAGATATTGATAAAGTTGTAAAAATTTTTAGGGAAAAAAAATGTAAATTTACTATTCTACACTGTGTATCTGAATATCCTTGTGAGGAAAAAAATATCAATCTGATCAATATGATCTATTTAAAAAAAAGATATAAGTGTAAAATAGGTTACAGCGGTCACGAAAGTTCTTTGACACCAAGTGTGATTGCTGCAATGCTTGGAGCGGAAGTAATCGAAAGACATATTACATTAGATCGTAAAATGTATGGAAGTGACCAAGCATCTTCTCTATCAGTCGATGGATTTAAAAGAATGATAGTAATGGTTAAAAAAATTAATAAAGTTTTAGGAAAAAAAAAAGATTTTATTACAAAAAATGAAAGAATAAACGCAAAAAAACTTAGATATTGGATATAGTTAATACTCTAAAATTTCACATATTTGATCTAAAATAAACTGATGAATTAATTGAATTATTGGAGTTTCAAATGAATCAACTTTAATTATTATTTTTGATAATTTATCTAAAGTCCCACTTTTTTTTCCTGATAGAGTAAGTATGTCAATTTTCATTTTTTTTGCTTTTTTTGCTGCTAAAAATAGATTCGATGATTTTTGACTCGTGGTTCCACCTGAAGTAGTTAATATTAGCAAAATATCTCCTTTGTTCCCAAAAGCTTCTATTTGTCGACTAAAATAAGTTTTAAAATTAAAATCATTACTCCAAGCGGTTATACTGCTCGGAAAATTTAAAGATAATGCACTAAAAGGTTTTCTTTTTTTTTTAAATTTACAAGTCAATTCTGTAGCGAAATGATCAGACATTGATGACGACCCGCCATTTCCTATTACTATAATCTTATTTTTTGATTTTAATTTTTTTTTAATTAGTTTTGCTAAGTTAAAAATTTCTTTTTCTTTATGTCTTATTTTAGCAAGTGCATTTTGGTAATTAATTAAATTTTTTTTATAATTATTCATTTTAATTTAAAGGTAATTTTAATATAGTATCTAAATAATTTTAATGATAGCAATTATTTTAGCCCGAAAAAATTCAAAAGAAATAAAAAATAAGAATTTAACCTTAATTAGAAATAAACCTTTAATTTATTGGACAATATTATCATGTTTAAAATCCAAATTCATCAAAGAAACATATGTTAGCTCAGACTCTAAGAAAATATTAAAAATTGCAAAATCATTTGGAGTAAAAACTATTGTTAGACCAACAAAAATTTCTGGAGATAAAAGTTCATCTGAGGCAGGTTGGTTACATGCAATTAAAGAAATAGAAAAAAATCTGGATTTTGAAACTGTTATAGCTCTACAGGCAACCTCATGCCTTAGGTCAAAAAAAAATTTGGATAAGGCTATTTTATTTTATAAGAAAAAAAAATTTGACACTCTTTTTTCAGGAAACGAGATAAAAAGTCCTTTTTACTGGCAAAAAAAAAATAAAAAACTCATATCAAATTATGATTTTAAAAAGAGAAAAATGAGACAAGAAACTAAGAGTATAATTTTAGAAAATGGTTCTTTTTTTATTTTCAAAAAAAATGGTTTTAAAAAAAATAAGAATAGATTTTTTGGAAAAATTGGTTTTTTTAAAGATGAATATTACACGTCTTTTCAGATAGATAGTAAAGACGATTTGGAATTATTAAAAATACTTATGAATAGAAATGTATATTCAAAAAAAATTAATAAAAAATATCTTTTGTAACTTTAACAACTTTTTTTAAATCTTGAAGGTTCAGACCATAATATATTGGTAAAGAAAAAGAATTTTCATAATAATTTTCACATACAGGAAATTGTTTTTTCTTAAACCCTAATTTTTTAAAATATGGATGTAAATGAATAGGAATATAATGCGTTTGTAATCTTATACCATTATTCAAAAATTTTTTAAATATCAACTTTTTAGAAATTTTATTTTTATATGTTGTTACTGCTAAATGATAAGACGACCTTACGTTAGATGAAATATGTTGTAATTTTAAGTATTTTGTATCTAGATTAGTTTTGTAATAGTTAAAAATATACTCTCTTTTTTTTATAAACTTTTTAATTTGATTTAATTGTGACATTCCTAGTGCTGACTGAATATCATTCATTCTGTAATTATAACCTAAACTTTGCATTTCATAATACCAACTACAATTTTTCATCTTTTTATTTTTGAATAAAGTTTGGTTTCTCTCAATTCCCTGGTTTGATATTAAATCAAGTTTTTTACTCAAAAGTGACGAATTTGTTAATGCTGCACCGCCCTCTCCTGTGGTAATTATTTTAACAGGATGGAAACTAAAAACTGTTATATCACTAAAATGAGATGAGCCAGTTGGAAAACCCATAAAATCTGAACCTATAGCATGTGATGCGTCCTCAATTATTTTAAATTTATATTTTTTTGATAAATAATTTATAGATTTCATTTCACAAGGTAATCCAGCAAAATGTACTACAACTAAAACGTCTGGTTTTTTTTTTGAATTTTTTAATTTTGTTTCTAGTTTATTAGGGCAGATATTTAATGTATTAACATCTATATCGACAAAATCAACTTTTGAACCACACATTAAACCACATGTTGCTGATGATAAAAAAGAATTTGCAGATGTCCAAAGCAAACTTTTATTATCTAAACCTAATGCCACACATGCGCCATGAAGAGCGCTTGTAGCGCTATTAAATAGTGTACAATGCTTTGCTCTTGAAATACTTTTGATTTTGTCTGAGAAAGATTTTGATATTGGTCCTTGAGTTAAAAAATCTGATTTCAAAACTTTTGTGACTTCTAATATATCTCTCTTAGAAATATGTTGTTTTGCATAATTAATTATTTTCATTAATAGTGTATTTTTTTATCATTTTTTTTAATTCATTTACTTTTAAAAATAAATTGTTTTCAAGTGAATTATAAGAAAAACCAAACTTAACTTTTTTTGCTTTAAATTTTCTTAAAAATTTTCTATTTTTTAATACAAATTCATTAGGTAAAATTAAGTAATATTTTCCAATATCATAAGTATTATTTGAGTCACTTTTAGAGATCATTTCCTCATGCAATTTTTCTCCTGGTCTAATACCCACAAACTTAAATTTAGGATTGTTTTTAAAAGCTCTTGCTAAATCTAAAATTCTGTAAGAGGCAATTTTAGGCACAAAAATTTCAGCTCCCAAAGAATTGTTTATTACCCAGTCGACCATTTTGACGCCTTCATCTAGAGAAATATTAAATCTTGTCATTTTACTATCAGTTATTGTAAAAAATTTTTCTCGCATTTGTTGCTGAAATAACGGAACCACTGACCCTCTGCTTCCAAAGACATTTCCATATCTCACAACACTAAAAGAGACATCTCTTTTGCCTTTAATATTGTTAGCGGCGATAAATAGTTTATCTGAACAAAGTTTAGTTGCACCGTATAAATTTAAAGGTGAAGAAGCTTTATCGGTTGAAAGTGCTACAACCTTTTTTATTTTTCTATCAAGTGCAGCCTCTATTATATTTTGAGCACCTAAGATATTTGTTTGTATGTATTCAAAAGGATTATATTCAGCAGTGGGAACTTGTTTTATTGCTGCGGCATGAACAATGCAATCGATATCATCAAGAGCTCTATGGATTCTTTCTTTTGATCTTACATCACCAATAAAAAATCTAATGTTAGGAAACTTTTTTAATGGAAATTCCTTTTGCATTTCCGATTGTTTGTATTCATCTCGACTAAAAATTACAATTCTTTTAAGTTTTTTATATTTTTTTAATATAAACTTTAAATAAGCTCTTCCGAAACTTCCTGTTCCACCTGTAATTAAAACTGACTTCATATTTTTATTTTTACTTTCTACAATAATGGGTCATAACATTTTTATAGAAAGGTGGTGATATTTTCCATACTAATAACATTAAAAATAAATTTTTTAAATTAAAATAATCAGTTTTAAAAAATGGAAACTCTGTTTTAATAATTTTTAGATTTAATCTTTTCAAAAGAATTTTGATGCTTTTTTCACCAAACATGAACAAATGTTCTCTATCAAATAATCTAAAATTACCTCTAAAAATTAAAGATCCTAAAGAGTCAACATTTGGTGTTCCAATGATAATAACCCCCCCTTTTTTCAAAAGATTTTTTAATTTTCGAATAAGCTCTATTGGTTTGTCAACATGCTCAACAACATGATAAAGAATAATTATGTCAAAATAATTTTGATATTTTTTTTTAAAAGGACTTTTTAAAATTATTATATCTTTTAGATTTTTTCTTATATAATTTTGAGAATTCAAATTTAATTCATAGCTATATTTTTGATGATTATATAAGCTACTCAATAAGTAACCTGGACCAGAACCAAAATCTAAAATTTTTAGTTTCTTATTTTTATCTAAATTATTAATATAATCAGTAATACCCCCAAACCAATTTTTAACTCTTTTTTCAATTTCATTTTTTTTTAGAAAATTCCTTTTTTCACCAAATTTATCTTTGAAATTGAAAGAATTTTTAGACACATAATTTATTCTGATTGGTTTAATTTGATAATGAAAATTACAGTTCAAGCATTTTTTGTAAGGAATTTTTATAAAAGTTTTAATTTCTAAAAAATCAGAGCTTGAACAAATTATACATTTCTCAATATGATTTTTTGGCATAAGTTTAAAATTTAATTCATTTCCAGAAAATGTATTCTTGCTTTCCACTGCCATAAATTGAATTAATTAAATCTAGTGAAAATTTGTCTACTTTAATTAGACCTGCATTCCCTGCATTACACAAATAATGAAGATGGCTAAAAATATTTCTAATGTTATTTTGTGGTACAAATCTAGCTAATCTATAATTTTCTTTAATATTGTGTTTCTTAAATTCTTTAATGTAAAATATTTCTTTAATACTTAATCTTTTTGGAACTTGAATTAAATTTTGTACAGTTACACAAAAATCCTCATCAAATAATTTTTTTAAAATTTTTTTGTTTAGATTAAATTTATTTTTAAATGAAATATGTCTATATTTTTTTTTTGTCAAAAAAAGGTCGATAATTTTATTTGGAGTTAAATTATCAATAAATTTTTTAAAAGTTTTATTTTTTCTATAAAAACTTCTAATAGAAGGTAGTAAACTTTTTTCTACTAACCCTCCCTCACTACCGACAGCTATATATATAGCTCCTTTTTTTTTGGTAACTCTACATAACTCTTTAATTGCTTTTTTAACGTGCTGAACATTTGATAAATGAATTAAAACGCCATGACAAATTACAAAATCAAATTCCTCGTCTTTAAATGGTAATTTAATTACAGAAGCTGATTTGAGTTTCCAAAAATTTTTATTGATATTATAAAGTTTTAAATTTTTTTTTACATTGGGCATCCAATTGGTCCCAATATCTGATAACGTGATATTTTTTGATCCTAATCTAGCCATCGCAATTGATACTTTAGCTGTATCTCCACATCCTACATCTAAAATTTTTGAGTTTTTGATAAAATTTTTGCTGATCTTGCCAATTGAAAAATATTTATAACTAAACATGGATATAAATCTTTCCATTGAAGGCTTATATTCAATTAATCTAGAATGTTGTTTATGATAAATATCTCTTGTTTTTTTCAAAGTTAAAAAATTTAATGTTATATTAATATTTATAGATTATTAAACAAATTAAATAAAATAATTTTTATGATCGGTGTAATTGACTTAAATATAAGCAACATTTCATCTGTAATAAATTCATTGAATTACCTTAAAATACCTCATTTAATTATAAAAAAAGATCAGGATTTTGAAAAAATTAATAAGTTGATTTTACCTGGAGTAGGTTCCTTTGAGGCGGGAATAAAAAATTTAAAAAAAAATAATTTTGATAAGAAAATTATTACCAGTGTAAAAATAGAAAAAAAACCTTTGTTTGGAATTTGCCTAGGCATGCAACTCTTGATGGATGAGTCAGATGAGAGTCCTGGTATTAAGGGTTTATCTTTAATTAGGGGGAATTGTGTAAAATTCTCAAATAATATAGTTGTTCCACATATAGGTTGGAATAATATTAAAAAGAAAAAAGATTGTAAAATTTTAAAAGGTATAAAAGATACAAATTTTTATTTTTTACACAGCTACTATTGTAATTTAAAACAAAAATCATGTATCTCTACGACTGTAAATTATGAAAAAAAAATATGTTCTAGCATATCTTATAAAAATATTTTTGCAGTTCAATTTCATCCAGAGAAAAGTCAAGAGGAAGGTCTAAAAATTATAAAAAATTTTTCTTTAATTTAAAATGTTAAAAAAAAGGTTAATTGCAACTTTAATTATTGATAAAAATGTCGTTGTTCAAAGTATTAATTATGATTTAACAAATATAATCCACTCTAAACCTGAGATAGCTATTGATTATTTTAATAAGTGGTCAATTGATGAGATTATTATTTTGAATGTCTCTAGAGATAGTGGCTCAAAAAAAATATTTCTAAGAACTCTTAAAAAAATCTCAAAAAAATCTTTCGTTCCTATCACTGCTGGTGGATGGGTAAAAAATAACAATGATATAAAAAATTTATTAAAAAATGGGGCTGATAAAGTAGTTATTAACACTAATGCTTTTAAAAATCATACTTTAATAGAATTAGCATCAAAAGAATTTGGTGCTCAATGTATTATTATTTCTATAGATGTAAAAAAAATAAAAAAAAAATATAAAGTTTTTATTGATAGAGGACGATTAAATACAAATACTAATTTAGAAGATTGGATAAAAAAAATTAATAATTTTAATATAGGTGAATTATATATTTCATCAATTGATAAAGATGGTACTAGACAGGGGTATGATTATGATCTTTATAAATTTGTAAAAACAAAAACTAAAAAACCAATTGTTGCATTTGGTGGTCTAGGAGAGTGGTCACAAATTGAAAAGTTATTCAAATTAACAAATATATCAGCTGCCGCAGGTGCAAATATATATCATTACGTTGAAAACTCTGCTACTAAAGCTAAAGAATATCTTAAAAGTAAAAAAATAAATCTTCGATAATATGAAGTATTGTAAAATATGTGTTTATCCAGAAAATGCAAAACCTACAATTTTGTTTGATAACGAAGGTATATGTAGCGGTTGTAAAAATTTTTTTAGACAGAAAAAATTTGATTGGAATAAAAGGTATAAAAATCTCGAAGAATTAATTGAAAAATACAAATTCATATCAAAAAAAAACAAACAAGATTATGATTGTATAATTCCAGTATCGGGTGGTAAAGATAGCCACTATCAAGCCCACATAGCAATTAAAAAATTCAAGCTAAAACCATTATTTGTTACTTACAATCACTGTTTTAACACTCAATTAGGATTAAGAAATTTAAACAATCTAGTGAAAGTTTTTGATGCTGATTTGATAAGATTTACATCTTCAATCCAAAAGGTAAGAAAAATTTCCAAGTTTATGTTAAAAAAAACAGGTGACTTAACTTGGCATTATCATACAGGTATTTTTAGCTACCCATTTCAAGTTGCTAAAGAGAAAAAAATCCCCTTAATGATTTGGGGTGAACCAGGCTATGCTATTAACACTGGTGTTTATACTTTAGATGACTATCCAGAGTACACTAAATGGGTAAGAGACGAGTATCAAATGCGAGGCTTTAAATTGAGTGATTTGATAAATAACAAAAAATCTCTTATTAAAGATCATGATTTACATCCATTTAAATTTCCTAGGACTGAAGATTTAGAAAAAATTGGTGTGAGGGGGATATATTTAGGTTCGTATCTTGAGTGGGATCACTTAAAAATTGTGAAGCAAATGGTAAGTGAATATAATTTTAAATTGTTTGAGGGAATAAGAGAAAGAACATTCAGTTCTTTTCATAAAATTGATGATCATGCTAATGACATCCATGATTATTTGAAATATTTGAAATTCGGATATGGAAGAGGAACAGATCATGCTTCCGCAGAAGTTAGATATGGAAGAATGACAAGAAATGAGGCAGTAAAAATTGTGAATAAATACGATAATGTTAAACCAAAATCTCTAAGTTTTTACCTTAAATTTTTAAGAATTACAGAAAAGGAGTTTTATAAATATGTTGAGTCAATGCGTGATAAAAAAATTTGGAAAAAAATTGGAGACAATAAATATGTAAAAAAATTTAATGTCAAAAAAAATAATTATCAGAGTAATATTAAATTAGACAAAAAAAACTATACTTTCTCAAAAAAAAATAGACGATTTTTTAATCTCAATAAAAAACAAAAATTTAAATATGACGATAATTTAATTAATGATATAAAAGGCCAATTTAGGATATTATAAAATAATATTTTATGAGAAAAATAAATATTGGAAAATATTCAATTTCAAAAAACAGAACTTTTATCACTTTTGAAGCTGGTGCTACTCATAATGGACTAAGGTCATCAAAAAAACTTGTAGATATTGCTTCAAGTTCAGGAGCAGATGCAATAAAATTTCAATTATTTAACAAAGATGATCTACTATCTGACAAAAATCAAATTATTAACTTTAAATATTTTAATAAAAAAAATGAAATATTAAGTAAAAGAGATAAACTTTATAAAATTTTTGAGAGGAGACAATTGAGTGAGAGTGATTGGATAAAATTAAAAAAATATGCTGATAAAAAAAAGATTTTATTTTTTTTAACTGTTGGTGGTCTTAAAGAATTAAAAATTGCAAAAAAACTTAAATGTCCATCTATTAAAATTGCCTCCGGTGATATAAGTTTTTATCCTTTGATTAGAGAGGTGGCAAAATTAAAAACCAATATTCAACTAGATACAGGAAATTCTACAACAAAAGAAATAATTAAAGTAATTAAATTAATTGAGAAATATGGAAATAAAAATATTATAATCCATTACTGTCCTCCAGGGTATCCAGCAAGGTATGACGATGTAGCAATAAAAAATATTTTAAAACTCAAGAAAATTTTTAAATACCCCATAGCCTATTCAGACCATAGCCCAAATTTTGATATAGATATAGTAGCGCTAACTTTAGGTGTGCCATTAATTGAAAAAACAATAACTGAAAACAAATATAAAAAAGAAATTGAACATATGTTTTCTTTGGAAAAAAAAGAAGCAATTACATTTGTAAACACCATTAGAAATATTGAAAAAACACTGCAAGTTTCAAGATATTCAAAAAAAGATTTTTTAAAAAGTAGATTTAGTCTTAGAAGAAGCGTCTATGTAAAGGAAAATGTTACAAAAGGTAACTATTTAAAAAATGTTAAAGTAAAGTTTATGAGACCAGAAAATGGAATAACCCCAATCGAGTATGAAAAAATGAAAAACTTTAGATTTAATATTAATCTTTCCAAGGATAGTGTTGTCAAAAAATCTTTTTTAAATAAATCAAAATAATTCTTTTTTTGAAATTAAATCAGAGTAACGGTAATTTCTTTTTGCCCGTTTTCCAATTAATCTAGAATAATATATTGGAGAAATTCCAAATCCAGGTCTTTTTGTTATCAAATTTTCTTTGCTAAACTTATCTCCTTTATTGATTTTTTTTGAGACGAATATAGATCTTTTAAAAATAGAATTTTTTAACTCATTTTTACTTCTAAAAAATTTTTTTCTTTTAAAAATTTCTTTTGTATTATTTAAATCATTTATATAATTTTTTATTTCTTTTCCTCTTAAGGAAAATTCAATATCCAAACCATTTTTTTGCCCATCTAAACCGATATGTTTCTCAACAACATTCACACCAGAAGTGACAGAGCAAATTCCAACAAATGATCCTTTTGAATGATCAGATAGGCCAATTTCACAATTAAATTTTTTTTTCAAAATTTCAATATTGTTCACGTTAAAATCCTTTATATCTGATGGATAATTACTAACACAATAAAGTAAAATAATCTGACTTGATCCATATTTTTTAGCTGTATCATATGCTAACTTGATTTCTTTCAGATTTGATAAACCAGTAGAAATAATAATTGGCTTTCTTGTTTTTGCAATTTTTTTTATTAACTCCAAATCTGTCATTTCAAATGAGGCAACTTTATAAAATGGACATTTTAATTTCTCTAAAAAATCAACTGCATGAACATCAAAGGGAGTACTAAAAATTGGAATTTTAAGTTTCTTCGCGTATTTAAAAAGTTTTGGATGCCACTCGTAGGGTGTTTTTGCTTTATTATACAAATCCCAAAGCTTATAACCCTTCCATAATCCTCTCTTTATCTTAAAAATTTCTTTTTTTGAATTAAAGGTCATAGAATCAGCTGTATAGGTTTGGAGTTTTATTGCTGAAGCACCATTTGCTTTGGCACATTTTATTAACTTTTTTGCGTGGATTAAATTTCCATTGTGATTTGCAGATAATTCAGCAATAAAAAAAATTTTATTCTTTTTTATTCTTATCATCTCGATATCTTGTAAAGTTCTTTTACAAGTTTTGATATTCTCTGATCATCGATATAAATGTTATACATAATCTTTGATGCAGCCTTTGGATCATGCTTAAAACCCAATCTAAGTATGTTCATCCAATTTACATTGTTTTTTGATCTTATTTTCTGTATTTTGTTAATCAGTTGAAGAGATTTTTTATTTTTTGATTTCATTATAGTTTAATATTATAGTTTCAATTAAATGAAAATACTTATTATTGTTGCACACCCAGATGATGAAACAATAGGTTGCGGTGGAGCTATTGTTTATCATAAAAAGTTAAAACATAAGATTGAAGCAGTCTCATTTACTGATGGGGTTTCAGCAAGAAATTTAAAAGATAATAAATTAAATGACTCTTCAATAATTAAATTAAGAAGAAAAAATTCAATTCTAGCTTCAAAGATACTAGGTTTTAAGTGGTTAGAAAACTTTAAATATCCAGATAATGAATTAGATAGTATATCGATTTTGAATATAGTAAAAAAAATTGAGCAAATAAGTAAAAAGTTCAAACCAGATATAGTATACACTCATCATATAGGTGACTTAAATATTGATCATCATATAATTTCAAAAGCTTGTTTAACTGCCTTTAGGCCTTTAAATAAAAATAAAAAAACTGAAATTAGATTTTTTGAAATTCCTTCTTCAACAGATTTCGCAGCTTATAAAATTTCTCCAAATTTTAAACCTAATTTATTTCTTGATATATCTAAAATTTGGCAGAAAAAAAAATCTGCTCTTTTAGCTTATAAAAAAGAAATGATGAATTATCCTAATTCTAGGTCGATTTCAGGTATTGAAAACCTGGCAAAATATAGAGGAAATTCTGTCGGATTAAAAATGGCAGAGTCTTTTGAAATTGTAAGAAAAATTATTTCATAATCGTTTTATGAAAAATAAGTATTTAGTATATTGCTCGGTGAAATGGCTTGATAATAAAAAAATAAAATTAGGTAAAAATTATAAATTTTTTTATAAAAAAAGTGAATTGAATCAAAAAAATTTAAAAAAATTTAATCCCAAATATATTTATTTTCCTCACTGGAGATACAAAATACCAAAAAAAATCATTAAAGATTATTTCTGTATTATTTTTCATACTTCCCCATTGCCTTTTGGAAGAGGTGGGAGCCCAATACAAAATTTAATAAAAAGAGGATACAATAATTCACCTATTTTTGCTTTAAAAGCATCAGAGAAAATTGATGCTGGTAAAATAATTTCTAAAGAAAAAATTTCTCTAAATGGAAATTTAGATCAAATTTTTCTTAGGATGTCTGATAAAACATATATAATGATTAAAAAAATCGAAAAAATGAAAAAAGTTAATTTAAAAAATCAGAAAGGAAAGGTTGGAATTTTTAAACGTTTAAAAGTTAAAAATAACGAAATAAAAGAAATGAAAATTAAAGAGATTTACAACAAAATAAGAATGTTAGATAGCAAATACTACTCGAAAGCTTTTATCAAATATAAGAAATTAAATATTTTTTTTTCAAATTCCAAAATACATAAAAATAAAATTTACTGTAACTCAATTATTGAAAAATCTAAAAATTAAAAATTTTTAATTTGTATTTTTTAGACTTATATTTAAAAAACGCAGGATATTTTTCGTTATCCACAATTCTTAAAAGATTGAATTGGCTTTTTATTGATTTATTTATATCTAATTGACTATCATTCAAATTTCTTCTTTTAAAATATGTGCTTTTGCCTTTCTGCGGTATTTTTTTTAATATATTTTTTGGATAATCCTTGAGAAAATTTTTAACTAGATACAGAGTTGTTTCACCTTGAATCTTTCTAATATCATTGTTCAATTCATTTCCTTTAAATACAATTTTTTTTTTTTCAAAAATAGCACCAGAGTCAAAGTTTTTAACTGCTTCTAAGATAGAAAAAATTATTTTTTTTTTTCCTTTTAGAATTTGCCATTGAATCGGGGAAAAACCTTTCCCATAAGGAAGATCACTTTCATGAATAAGAAGATTTAATTTATTATAATTAAGAAATTTTGTTTTTAAAATTTTTGTATACCCAAGTATGAAAACAATATCGAAATTTTTAATTTTTTTTGAATCAAAAAAAAATTTGAACATAAATTTTTTTTTTTTGTAGCTAAAATTTTTAAAATATTTTTTTATCCACGAATTAGACTTATCAAATAAAAAAGCTACTTTAAACATTTTAAAATTATATATATATTGTATATAAAAAATGTTAAGCTTCAAAACAAAACCAAAAATTCTAGGAATAATTCCTGCCCGAAAAGGATCAAAGAGATTAAAAAATAAGAATATTCTTAATTTTAGTGGAAAACCAATAATAACTCATACAATTAAATACGCATTAAAATCAAAATATATTAACCAGCTCATAGTTTCTACTGATTGCCCTAAAATTAGAAAAATAAGTGAAAAGTTTAAAGTAATTATTCATCATAGGAATAAAAATTTAGCATCAGATAATGCAACTGTTCACCAAGTTTGTCTTGATATTCTAAAAAACAAAACTTTAAAAAAATTTGATATTATTTGCGTTCTTTATCCAACCGCACCACTAAGAAATACAAAAGATATAGACGGAACTATAGAAAAACTAATTAAGTTAAATGCAAATTATGCTATGGCTGTTACAAAATTTGTACAATTACCATATAAAGCTATGCAATACGAAAAAAAATGGTTAAAGATAATTTTTCCAAAAAAAGTTGAGAAAAAGAGTTCTGAATTTGAACAATTTTATGCAGGAAATGGAAGTATTTATTGTGCAAGAATTAAAAATTTTTTAAAAGAAAAAACATTCTACGGGAAAAAACTTGTTGGATATTACATGCCAACCTATAAATCAATAGATATTGATTATGCTGAGGATTTTAAGCATTTAAAAAAATTATCTTAAAGAAATAAACTTTTTAGGAATACATTTTAATATTTCTAAGACATAATAGAAATCTACATCTAATTTCTCAGAAATATCTAAAATTGAATTTTTTCCATTTGCAAGAATTAAAATTTTTTCATTTTTTTTCCAGTCTAAATTTTTAATTTTCTTTAATTTTTCCTTTAAAAAATTTCCTCTTGATAGCGGTCCAAGATATTTAAGTTTCACTTTTTTATTGTTTTCAAGTGCAATCAAACCTCTAAATATAACCCAGATACTTTCCTCCAATTTATATAATGAAAGATTTTCTAAATTATCTGTGTTGTAGTGATATTCTCGATTTTTATCTCTTGCAATACCTATTGTTGGAATATTTATATTTGTGCCGTTATAAAATAATTCATCATTACCAATCATTTCTTTAAAATTTCCTATCTTAGAATTTTTAAGATGATTTCTAAAAATGTTTTGAAATAGTTTATCAATTTGAGTATTTGATTGAACACTTTTTTGTAATGTCATAGGTTCATGATTACTTAATGTGTCAAAAAAAATACCAAATTTAATGTTTTTTTTATTTTTAATATTACGTTTTAGATAACTGGCAGCAGCAAAATATTCAGGACCAAAGATAAATTCATAACTATAATAATTTTTTCTTTTTTTTAGTAGATTAAATATTTCATAAGCTGCTGCTATACATGCTATACCATCACTCACTATACCAGGGTGACAAGTGTGAGCCATAATTAAAATAGTTTTTTTTGATCTACCTTTAATTTTTTTTGTAACTACTTGTAAATGATTTTTATTATCAAAAGATGAGTTAATCTTTACCTTATAAAATTTATCTTTTAGTTTTAAAATTTTATTGTAAGGTGCTGAGAATCCCCATTGATCGTAATTGTGATTAAAACTATTGGAGTAATGATAAGGAAATTCGTCTGGTCTATTAATATCAGTAGAAATATGTTTTAATAAATCTGTTGTACTTATTTTACCATTAAAAGATTTGCTGTATGACCAAAGGTGCAATGGATTATTTCTAAAATCAATAATAACATTATTTTTTAAATCTGATATATACGCCTCCTTTACATTCCAATTTTTTGGTATTTTCCAAGTTAAGCATTTAGATCCTGGTTTTTCTTTTATGATTTTTCCATCAAATAACTTTTTCAAGTCATTTGCAAATTTTGTTTGATCATTTGAAACAACTGTTCTATTCAATAAATAATATTTTTTAATAAAATTATACATTCTTTCTCTTGAAACACTCCAGTGTTGAGGGAAAAAGTGTATCTTGTTATCTAATTTTTGCATTTTTTAGTATTTTATAAATTTCTTTTTTTAAGAAAAATTTTTCAATATCTTTATTATTAGTTTTTATATTCATTTTTTTTGAACTTAACAGATAGTTTCTTGACTTTTCCAAACTAAATAGGTTTTTGTTAAAGATATAATTTTTCTTTAAATATCTAACAAATTTCACATCGTAAGGCTTTTTTTCAAGTTTATTAAATTTTTTATATTTATTGAAAAAAGAGTTATTTTTCTGACATTTATAATTTAAAAGCCTCATTTCATAAAAACAAAGATTTTCAATTACTTTAATTTGATTTTTATTTAATTTGGTTTTCCAATTATTTAATTTTTTAATTTCATTATTTTTGAAAGATGAGTTTTGAAGCCATTTTTTTTTATTCGCATCTAAAAGATCTTTTGTCAAAACTATATTATTATTTTTATCTCCTAGAAACCTCATAATACTTTTTATAATTTTTTTTGGTTTTGATACTAAATTCTCATATTTACATATGTAAACATTATTATGATCATTATGATTTCTAAATATATCCAGCATAATACCTACACTTTTTCTCCACTGATAAATCATTGGCATTAAAGGGTACTTAATTTTCCTACCTAATTTTGAATTAATAACTGATCGTGGATCTCTAACTATAAAAATGATCTTAATTTTAGGAAATTTTTTAATTAATGGATAACTAAACTCATTACACCAATTAGATTTATAACCAAAAATCTTCTTGTTAAAATTTTTTTTTGAATAATCTCCTGTCATTTTTATATAATCGGAGAATTTTTTAGGTTTAAATTTTTTTAGAAGCGGAATTAAATTTTTTTCATACAAATTAGCTCTTTCAAGCATTAATTTTTGAGTTAAATTAACATCCTTTCTTTTAAAACTCGTGTCTAATTTACATTCAATAATTTTCTTAAACTTTATTTGATCTTCAAAACTTAAAAAATAATCCTCCAATGGGCTTTCAAAATCTACTTTGATATTTTCCTTTTTTAAAACTGTATATCTAAGTAATTTAAATGGGTGAAAAAAGACATCAGAGTTACAATATATATTTTTTTGATTATCTAATAAACGTGAAAGATATGTGCTGCCAGATCTAAACATGCCAGTTAATAAGAAAAAGCCCATATTTTGAAAGTTAAATATTTATTTATTAAATCTTTTAAATCTTATTTAAAAATATATATAAACAGAATTATACTATTTATGAAAGCTTACAACTATTTTAATAAAAGGAATATATCCAAAAATTATCTTAATTTATATTCAAAAAAAAAAAATTTCAATCAATACCCAGCTAACGACCTAAGGTTAAAAATTGTCTTAAGTATTCTCAATAAAAATAAGCCGAAAAAAATTTTAGACGCGGGATGTGGAAGTGGAATGCCTTTAATAATAATTAAAAAAAAAGGTTTCGATATAAGTGGTTACGATAAGTCTTCTAATATGGTAAAAGAAGCTAAAAAAAATTTGAAGAAACATAATCTAAATGAAAATCTAATTTTTTGTAATGATTTCGAAAATCCAAAAAAAATTAAAAGAAATTATTACGATTGTATCTTAGGACTTGGAGCATTTTATTATTCAAAAAATATTTTTAAAACTTTAAATAAGCAAACCCAAATTCTTAGAAAAAATGGAAAAATAATCTTTTCATTAAGAAATAAACTATTTAACATTTCCACGTTTAATAATTATACAAAAATTTTTTTTAAAGAACTTTTCAATGAAGACAGGTTGATTGGAAAAGAAAAACTTCTATTAAAAAAGATATTAAGAAATTTCGATTTAAGAAATAAAAAGAAAAATATTGATGATGTGGGAGTTTTTTCAACATCTCATAATCCACTTAATATAGATGATGAATTATTAAAAAAAGTAGGACTTAAAAAAGAAAATATTTATTTTTATCATTATCATTATTTACCACCGTATTTTGAAAATATGTCAAAAAAAAAATTTTATCTTAATTCATTGAAAATTGAAAATCCAAATGATTGGCGTGGAAATTTTCTCGCCTCTGGATTTATTCTAGAATGTAAAAAAAAGTAAGTGATTGTAAATATAATTGATACTGAATATTTAAGTTTATCAAAATGTCATTCTATTGAAAAACTTAGGTTAAATAAAGATAAATTATTTCCTGAAATAATACAAATTGGTCGTATTAAATATGATTTAAAATTAAACAAAATAATAAAAAAAAATAATTATTTTTTTTTTCCCGTCCAAAAAATACCAAAAAGAATTACATCATTAACAAATCTTAATGAAAATATATTGAAAATTAAAAAAACTTCTAAAAATAAAATTTTAAATATTTTAAATGATATAAAGCAAAATGAAATAGTTTGCTCTAATGGAGATGACTTACAGATAATAAAATTGAATTTTACTTATTATAAATTAAAAAAAAAAAGAAGAAAATATAACTTCTTAAATCTTAGAAAAGTTTTTAATAATAAGAATACTTCAACAATCCAAAAAAATTTAAAAACAAGCACTAAGAGACTAAAGCATGATGCTTTAGAGGATTGTAAAACACTTCTTATTGCATTAAAGATAGCAAAAAAAAAGAATAATAAATTAAAATACGTTATAGAAAAAAATTTACAAAAAATTTTAATATGAAAAAAAAAATATCCTTTAATAAAAAATTTAAAAAGATAATATTTTTTGGATTTATTGATATCATCGAAGACCTAATAGGTATTAACAAAAAATTAAATTATAAAACACTTATTATCACTTCAAGTAATCAGTATAAAAATTTTAAATCAAAAAAAAATATAAAGATTTTTGATAAAATAAATACTAGCTTTGAAAATTACCTTAAAGAAATAAATAAAAATGAAGACACCTTATTTATATCATTAGGATCAAGACTTATTTTTACAAAAAATATAATTAATAATATATGTAAAAATAACCTCGTAAACTTTCATGCTAGTAGACTGCCATTTAGTAGAGGTGGTGGAGGTTTTACTTGGCGTATATTACAAAATGATCGTATAGATAATCAAATAGTGCATATGGTAACTGAAAATATTGATATGGGTAAAATATTAATGTACGAAAAAAACTTGTTTCCAAAAAGTTGTACTAAACCACATGAGTTTGAAAAATTTAGTAATCAAAAAATGATAAGTTTTTATGAAAAATTTTTAAAAAATATAAACAATAATTTTGATTTTGATCTAACGAATAACCCTAAGTATATTGGATCATATTACCCAAGAATAAATCAATTTGATAATAGTTATCTTGACTGGAACTTAAAAGATTTAGAATTAATAAATATGATTAATTCATTTGAAGATCCCTATTGTGGGGTAACAACCTTTTTGAATAATAAAAATATTAAAGTAAATATTAAAAAGGCACAGCTTCATGGAGGTGAACTTACAAATCACCCATATATGGCTGGAATAGTTATTCGCCATGACAATAATTGGATTGTTGTATCAACCAGTGGAAAAAACTGCCTTATAATTGAGGAGGTTTTAGATAAAAATAAAAATAATATATTATCAAAGGTAAAAGAGGGTGATCGTTTTTTTACTCCAAGTAATCTGTTAGAAAAAAATTTTAATAAAAGAATATTCTATAATTCAAAAGGTCTCAAAAAATAACATTTTGAATGTTAAATAAAAAAAATTTAATAAGAGTAGTTATATTATCATTTTTGTTTTTAGTTATCTCAAATGTTATAAATGAAGATAACTTAATCTCTGATTTTAGAACTTTTTTTGGTATTACTATAATTATCCTATTGCTAATATTATTTTTTTTAAGAAAAGATTTTTTAACTAAACCTACATATATTACTGGATTATTTTTTTTTATAATTTTATATTTTTTAGAGTTCCATCTTACATTGAAAGACCAAAGAAATTATTCATCAAAACCAAAAGGATTTGTAAAACAGGTGTGTGGTTCTAGTTTTGTAAATAAAGAAAATCTAAATATCTATCCTTTAGGTGGTATTTCTTTTAAAAAAATAAATTTTTTAAACTCAGAGAATCTTGCAACTGACTCTTCAATTAATGATAGGTATGGTTTTAAAAATGAAAATAGTATTTGGGATTTAAGCTCATTTGATTATATATTTTTAGGAGATTCTTTTACTTGGGGTGCAGATGTAGAAAGCAGTGATGGTTTTGCAAATTTACATGCACAAAAATATCCCAAAACACTTAACCTATCATGTCCAGGATCGGGTCCTCTTATTCAATATGGTATTTTTAGAGAATATATTACTAAATTAAAACCAAGAAATGTTTTGTGGATATATTTTTCGAATGATTTAAGAAAGGATCTACCATCTGAGGTCAAAAATTATGGAAATTATTTAAATAAAAATTTCGATCAGAAGTTGACAAAAAAACAAAACATCATCGACGATTTAATATTTAAACAATTGAATATAAAAACAGAGGAAAATCCACAATCTCTCTTAAATCAATTTTTTTCTTTTGTAAAGTTGACTAATTTAAGAGGTCATCTATTTAGTTTTTCATTCAAAAAGGAGAGTTTTATTATATACAAAAAGATTTTAGAGAACGTTAATAACGAGGTTCAAAGTTGGAATGGAAATTTGCATGTTATATTAATAAGACATCCAAAAAGTTTTTCAAATTTAATCTCTGATAATGACGAAAAGAGTTATTACAAATATTTAATTAATAACTTAAGTGAAAAAATTAATATAATTGATTTTATTAGTTCCATATATTCAGAGGACTACAGAGAATTATATTCTAACAGAAGAGGCCATTTTAATATTGAGGGTAATCAAATTTTTCACGAATTTTTAGTAAAAAGCGTCCTTAACTATTAGATGATAAAATTTTATTTTTTATTAATTTCTTATAAATCTTATTTCCTCTAATGTTGTCTACACTAATTAATCGAAAAATTTTATTCAATGAATTGTTACCATCAGAGTATTGTAAAAAGTCTAAATATTTCCTTCCAGAAATTATATTACTTATTTTTTTTTTGTGAGATAAAGTTGGATATAATCCTCTTTTGCCTAAATTTGGTTCACATAAAATCTTACTTGTTGGATATTTGTTTTTTAGTAAAAACTTAATCGCTTCTTTTGCGACATCAAATCCACCTTTAACTCCCTTAGGTGTCACTAAATTAAAATCATCTAATGAAGAATGATATTCTGGATAAGTTCCATACTTTGACCTAAATATTGATGCTATTGGCAAGTCTATACCTGGTGAATTATATTGTCTTTCATCAGATCCTCTTTCAAGAAAAGAATATATTTTAAAATTTTTAATTTTTAATTTTTTATAAGCTTGAATTATAGCTTCGTCAGAGGCTGTATTTTCATATTTTGTTAGCATGCAAGAATGTCTTCTCTCATCTCCAATACACGACAAGTTAAAACCACCGAGAACATTTCTTTTTAATTTTGAAATATTTTTTGAAATATAACTAATTGATCCAATAGTTTCAGGGACAAATATAAATCTAATACTCTTATCTAGTTTCTTAAAATTGCTAAAATAATTGATTAAAGCCATACTTACTATTGGTCCTGATAATTCATTATTCGCCATAGAGGGGTGACATAAATATGTGGAAATTAAAATTTCCTTTTTATTTTTACCTTTCAAAAAATATTCTCCCAAAACAAGATTGCCTGAATATTTAAAATTTGAATTTATATTAATAAAAAAAAAATCAGAGGGTTTATAACTTTTAATGAGCCTTTTATAATGATTATATGAAATACAAAACCCCCAGTCTTTTTTATAATACGATGTAACGTAAGGAATAGAGTTAGGAAGATCCCTATTAAAATACAATTTTCTCCTTAAATATTTAAACTGGATTCTTTTTTTTATAGGTTTTGAAAAATTTACCACATGCAAATTATGGATTTTAAAATCTATTATAACTTTATCATTTTTATCTTTAACATAAGCATCTCTAATTATCCATTCTGGTGGAATTTTCCAATCATAAACTTTTGAGCCTGATTTTTTTTTCAAAATTTTAAGTTTCGGAAATTCTTTTTTAATTATTTTCAAACTTTTTTGAATACCATTGCCAGTAATACTTCTACAAATAGGGAATAAATCAGATTTAGCTAAATTATAATAATATTTCAAATTCATCTGAATTAATTATTAATTAAACATAAAGTTATTTTTTTTGATATGATCTACAAAAAGTTTGAAATTGAATAAAAAATTCTCCATTTCTTTTTTATTGTGTGAAATACTTAGATATATTCTATCTGATGCGAGAATTCCTTTACTTAACATGTAGTTGATATAAATTTTTTTTATAGAATTTTTTGAAAATTTTAATTGTAAATTAGGGATAATACCTTGTTTATTTAAAAAGACATTTTTATTACCCTTTAAAATATTACTAATTTTTTTCCTTAAATATTTTCCATTTCGACAAATAATTTTCCAACTTTTTAAGCTTTCCATTTCTTTCAATGTTTTTAATCCAGCAGAGGGACCTATTCTCTCCGTCCAAAAAGTACTGCTAATAAAAGATTCAAATTTTTTTTCCATCATTTCTGATTTACCTAATAGCATGTTTATTGCAAAACCATTTCCAAGTGCTTTACCAAACATTGCAATATCTGGTTTAATCCCATATTTTAAATGAATCCCTCCAAAATTTTCTCTAAATCCTGAGGTACACTCGTCAAAAATTAAAACTATGTTGTTTTTTGTACATGTGGATCTAACATATTTTAAAAAACTCATTTTAGGCTCTAAATCTCTTTTAACTTCCATTATAACTGCAGAAATTAAATTTTTTTGTTTTCTAATTAATTTTTTAAACCCATCTAAATCATTAAATTCAAAAGTAGAGGATGAATTTTTAAGGCTTTTGTCTACACCACTAATTTTCAAATTATTGAAAAGATGATTGTTTAAATTTTTTTTATTTGAAAAATTAGCACTTAAATACCAATCACTCCATCCATGATAACCACATATGAGCACAATATTTTTTTTATTATATGCCCTTGCTAGTCTAACGGAAATTGCATTGGCCTCAGCTCCAGTTCTTGTGAAAAGTGCTTTATTTGACCAAGGGTGCATTTTTACCATTTTTTCTGCTAACATAACCTCCTCGGGACAATTTAAAGAGCTCATGTTGCTTCTTTGCAATTTTTTAACAACAAATCTATTTATTTTTTTATTATTATATCCAAGTATATTCGTACCAACACCCATATTGCTAAAATCTAAATATTTTTTTCCATCTAGATCTTTTACTTCTATACCAGAGGCACTTTCAAAATGTGATGGCCAATTTTCTTCATCATAAATTTTTGGATTTTTTGATAGAAGAGAGTTCCCACCTGGGATAAATTTGTTTGCCTTAAGCCACATTTTTTGTGTTTTATTTCTCATTAGTTTTTCATTTCGAAGAGAATTTTTTTCATTTATTTCACGTAAATATTTGCATATCTCATTATAAGTAATTTTTTTAAGATCCTTTTTTTTTGATAACTTTTGTAAAATTTTTAAATCAGATTTATAATCAACAGTAATTCTACTTTCTGACATATCGATAGTTGAAAATAAATTTCCCTTTTTAATACTTTTCATTTTTTTGATACACAAAGTCACATGTTCTTTCTCTTGAGGACTTAGATTTTTTTTAGAAAAATATTTTAATAAACTAGTGTCAAAAATTTCTATATCTAAACCATCAGGAAATGTGGGTGGTGAAGTATTACTTATATATTCAAGTTTTTTTCTTGAAATTATATCAATCATACTCTCTATCATACTAGGATCAACAAGCGGACAATCAGATGTCAATCTTACAATATATTTAGATTTGTATTTTAAAGATGCTTTAAAAAATCTCTCAAAAACATTATTTTCACTACCATAAAAAAATTTTATTTCTGGTATCTTAATTTTTTTTGAGTTTATTACTTTTTTATCTTTTTTTGGTGCAAGCAATATTACGTCATTTATTTTTTTACATTTTAAAATTCTTTTAATTAATATTTCAATTAAATAATCATTTGAAATTTTAGTAAAAATTTTATTTGGAAATCTGGTTGATGATGTTCTGCATTGAATAAATATATTTGTTTTTTTCATTAAATTATTATTTCTATTAATTCTAATTTATGTGCTTTTTAAATTGATAAATCATTCTAGATAAAGAAAATTTTTTATCAATAAAATCTTTACAATTCTGTCTTAACTTGTTGTAGTCTTTTTTATTTTTAAATATTTTTTTTGCTTGTAATAAAGTATTGGCCAATGAATAAAAATTATTCTTTTTACATATTAATCTCTTATCAAAAATCATTTTTCTAACATCTCCAACATTTACTGAAATTGCTGGCACACCATGACTCATGGACTCTCCCACTACATTCGGAAAAGATTCTGCGTCGCTGGCTAATACATGAAAATCAGATCTTTTATAAATTTTATCTAAATTTTGATATTCATCAATAAAAGAAATTTTTTCCAAAATTTTATTGGTAATTAATAATTCTTTAAAGTCTTTTTTTAATTGAAATATATCCCTTCCTACTAAAGTTAGTTTCCAGTTTTTTTCATCTTTATTAAATAAGCTAAAAGCCTTAAATAATTTTAAATGATTTTTAATTGGATGATATCTAGCAACACACAAAAAATTTAATTTTTTGTTTTTTGTGTTTCTGTTTTGAATTTTTTGTTTTTTGAAACCATTATATACCACAACACCTAATTTTTTATTAATCAAAAGTTTAGTATGATTATTTTTACTATAATTGGAATTATAAATTACTTTTTCTGTCACAAGATAAGAAAGTAAACTCTGTAAACTATATATTAAAAAATTTTTATTAAATAAATTATATTCATCCCCTGATGACCGAATATTCCAAATTACTTTTTTTTTACTAAAAAAAAATGAAAAAAAACCTACAATTACATTTGCATGACTCATCCAAGAAATAATTCTATCTGGTTTTTCTTTAAGTAGATAAATTGGAATTTTGAATATATGATTCAAACTTGAAAAAAAGTTTTTTTTTTTTGGAAATAAAATTTTTAAATTTTTTTTTTTTTTGAAATAAAAATTGGTTTTTTTAAAAGAGTAAATATATATATCGTTCGAGCTGTCATTATTTATTAAATAAAGTAAGTTTCTTTCGGTTCCCCCAGATTTCAAGCCTGATATAAAATGACAAATTTTCATTTAAAATCTAAACTTTTATTTGTTGCCAAAAATACTAATAAACCAAAGAACCAAGGCAAATCAGGTGTAGCTAACAAAGTTAATAATATAAAGCTTAAAAATAATATTGATTTTAATATTTCATAATTTTGAGAATAGTTAACTCGCAAAATAACAAATATAAAAGATATGAAAAAAATAAAACCAAGAAGGCCATAAGCTGCTAAAAAATTTATTAAATAAGAATGACTTATATAATTCTTATATTTTATTTGAGCAAGATTTCCAAAACCTACGCCGAACCATAAATTTTTTTTAATTAAATTTAATGTATTTTTAACAGTTTCATATCTAACATCATATGAACGATATTGATCATTTTCTAGAATTATTTTATACGTGTTTTTCTTGCCACTAAATTCTATTGATTTATCAACTTTAAAATTATTTTTTGATAAAGTAATATTAAAAATATTTTTCCATAAATTTACAACATTTTGATGTG
>CACENB010000005.1 GCA_902561015.1 uncultured Pelagibacteraceae bacterium | reverse complement strand
GGTTTTGACAAAAAGGGAATGCCATTAGTTTTAGAAATTACTTTTTTAAATAAAAAAAGATTTAAGATAAGTAAAAAAAAATCAAAAAATAGATATCCAATTAAAGGCTTAGATTTTGGAAATTTAAAGAGAAGAGATGATATAAATCTTACTTTTAATGAATAAAAAAATTTGCATTGTTTATACACATCACAAATTAGGTGACCTAATATGGCAACTTCCTTATATAAAAGCAATAAGTGATCACTACAAAACAAATATTGATCTAGTTGTACGTAAAAAAACACAAGCACAAAATATCTTAAAAGACCTAAATCATATAAATAAAATTTTTTATAATGAATTTAGAAAAGGTATTTATTATTGGATAGATGTGTTTAAGCTTACGAAATTTTTTAAAAAAGAAAAATACGAAATTATTTATATTTTAGATAAAGTAAATAAACCAGCTATTGCAGCTAAATTTGCTAAGATAAAAAATATAATTGGTCCAGGTCTAGGTAATCAAAAAAAATGGCTTACAACATCTAAATACCTTGATGAGAATGATCAAACTTTGAATTATTCAGAACAATCTCGAAAATTACTTAAAATAAATTCAATTAACGTAAATAATATCTATCCTGAAATTCAAATCAATGTCGAAAGACTAAAGAATAATAATTCCGATTTACTTATCAAAGGAAAAAAAATTTCATTTGGGGTTGATTCTTTTGAAGATTACAAAATGTGGTATGAAGAAAATTTTATCGAATTGGCTGAACTTTTAAAAGAAAGGGGTCTTTGCGATTACATATATTTAATCTGTGGCCCAGATAAATCTTATATAGCTGACAAAATTATAAAAAAATCAAAAAAAAATTATTTTATTAATTGTTCGTCTAAAGATCTAGAAGGTGTAATTCTGGCATTAAAAAATTCTAATTTTTATGTTGGAAATAACTCTGGCCCTTTAAATCTATCAGCTGCATTAGGAATAAAAACATTTGGTTTAATAGCAAACGATCCTGCAAGTGAACTAAAATATAGTAAAATTAATCCCATTACCCCAGAGGAATATAAGGATAATACATGGAATAGAAATAGAGAAGGAATGAAAAAATTAAAAACAAATTTAGTTTTTAATCAAATTATGAATCTTCTGTAAGTCAATGATATTTTACTTTTAGATTTTAGTATTATGAACTAAATCTATATTTTGGTCAAACATTTCTCTATCTTGTCTGGATATAATGTAAACTCTTATTAAAGTTTCTCAATTTAGTTCTAAGTTTTTAGATAAACATTGAGCAACAATTTTATGATTTAGAGCATTTGGATGAGACTCACCTAAAACAATTTCATCTGGGTTGAATTGACAATTAACGAAGTTTATATTCTTTTTATAGAGAAAATCTTTATAATTTTTGAGATTTTCTTGTTTAACATCTAAAAAAACGACTGTGAATTTCGCATCTAGATTATTAGAATTAGAATACATATTTTCAATTATCAATTTTGAAATCTCAAATTTATTTTTTTCCCTATCATATGATTTGAGTTTCATCACTCTTTTTTCAATTTTAGAAATTAAAGCTGAATAACTACTTAAGGGTAACCTAAAATATTCTGTAGGTTCATTCCTTGTTAAATTACCTGAATCTAGAGAGGCAAATGGTATTTTAACATGTCCCCTGTTAGAATATTTATTTAATAAATATAACCAAGAACCTGATGCAACATTTCTTACTTCATGATGATCAATAAAACCATAAATTATATGGTCTATTCCTTTTAAATTTTTTGTTACAATTTCTTGTAAAAGTAAAGATTGAAAACCACCATAACCACCTACCCCAAAGTTAAAAACTTTAAAATTTAAGTTAAAATTTTGGAAATAATTGACAAAATTTTCTTCATCACCAACAGCCCAACCCTCCGTTAATGAGCCACCAAAGAAAAGTATTTTTTTATTTGACTCTGATTGATTTCTAATTTTTCTGCTGCCATCTTCATTTATTGTAAATTTTGTAATCTTACCTTCTTTAGACCATGGCTGAAACAAATATTCGCCTGGCTTATGTACCCATCCTAATTTATTATGCTTTTTATAAACGACTGGGTCTTCCTCTCTGGCCAAATCATTTATCGTTGGCTTATCACCACTAAATCTAAGAATTAATTCCAAAAATATAAAAACAATTAATAATGAAAATATTGTAGTAAGAATATTATTTCTCATCAAATTTAAGGTTTTGACTTAACATTAACAATTTGCATAAAAATAAATTTAATCCAAGCCATTTATCTTATTTAAAAATTATAACTATAACCCTAGAAAATTATATTAATATCTTTTTACCTGGTGTACAGAAAACATAATAGTTGAAAGTAATCAAAGATTTTTAAAAAAAAAGAAAGTAAAAAAAGCCCCCGAGGGAGGGGGCTTTTAGTTTAACTAACTAGAGAGAGAAAAGTTTTAAAGGAACTCTCCGATGAGTAATTATTTACAGAGAGCGAAGAGTTCCTTAATATTGCAAGCAATTAGTCTCTAATTGAGTAAGCTATAACTCCAGTCTCTGACACGTCAGTTCCTTTCATTTCAGCTTCTTTACTCAATCTGATACCCATTGTAGCTTTCATCAATGACCAAACTATAAACGCAGCAACAAATACAAATGCATTTATTGAAATTACGCCTAGTAACTGAGTACCAAAATTCGCACCCGAGTTTGTAGCTGGAACTATTAAAGTTCCCCAGATACCTGCAAACATGTGAGCGGGAATTGCTCCGACTACGTCATCGATTTTTAAAGCAAACAACATCTTCGTACCATAAACAACTATTATACCTCCTACTGCACCAATTAAAATTGAAGCAAACGGTGAAGGCATTAATGGCTCTGCAGTGATAGCAACTAAACCACCAATACATCCATTAAGCATTTGCACGACGTCTGTTTTACCAGATAATCTAGTGACAGCTGCAGCGGCCATTACACCACCTGCACCAGCTAATAGAGTGTTTATAAATATTTTTGACACAGCAATTGCATCAGGAGCAGTTCCAATTGCTAATTGTGAACCACCATTAAATCCAAACCAACCTAACCATAGGATAAATACACCTAATGTAACTAATGGAATTGACGATGCTGCAAAAGGTTTAAGTGGTGCCGGAGCTCCAGACTTAGTAAATCTACCTAATCTAGGCCCAATAAGTATTGCACCAGCTAAAGCAGCTGCTCCACCAGTTGAGTGTACTAATGTTGAACCAGCAAAGTCTGAGAAACCAGCTTTAGCTAACCAGCCACCTCCCCACTGCCAACCCATTACAATTGGATAAATAACACCAGCTAAAATTGCTGCAAATAAAAAGAATGGCCATAATTTAATTCTTTCAGCCATTGTTCCAGAAACAATTGAAACTGTTGTTACACAAAATACCATTTGGAAATACCAATCCGATCCATCTGCGTAACCAGTATCGATCTTACTAGCGTCGCTCCATGGAATGAATTTTCCAATGTATCCTCCTTCTGGGATACCATATGCTAGGTTATATCCAACCAACCAAAACATTATTGCTCCGATAGATACTAAACCTATATTTTTTGCACAGATTACAGATACACTTTTAGATGTAACCATACCTGACTCTAACATTGCAAATCCACAAGCCATAAAAAAGACCAGGAATCCACACATTAAAAATAGTAGAGTATTAAAAATAAACCCTACTTCTGCAGAAACAGTTGATTCTGCATATCCTGCACTACTCATGTTTAATAAAAAAATTAAACTAACAAGTGGCACACTTATTTTTTTTAATAATTTAGTCATTAAGACCTCCCTGTTAAGAAAGTTCTTATATTTTTAAAAATACGAAAAACTAACGTTGATTATGAGAATTTGATATGCAGAATTTGCATATAGTAACAGCCTTAACACACAATTATGTTAAGGCTGTAAAGACCTTTATTTGTTGAAAACTTCTTTTAAAGCTTTTGCGGGTAAGAATTTGACCTTCTGTGATGCAGCAATTTGAATTTGCTCACCAGTTCTTGGGTTTCTTCCAACTCTAGCTTTTCTCTTAGCAACTTTATAGGTGCCAAATCCAGCAATTTTCACTGAATCGTCAGCTTTTAAAGCGTCCAAAATAGTGTTGGTAATTGTGTCAAAAGTTCTCTCAGCATCAGCTTTACTCAAGTTTAAAGCCCCTGAAAGCTTGACCACTAATTGTTTTTTGTTCATTTTAGCTCCGGTTTATTAGGTTATTTACTATCTTTATCAAAAACCTTGATAAATCAAGACTTTTTTTAGTGTAAATAAAATACTTATACACAATATCTAGTATAGTCATAAAAACGTTGATTTTATTGGTTTTTTTAAATTTTAAATAAATTTTATTGTAAAACTCCTAAGTCCTTCAAATCATTAAACGTAGTGAAAAACATTAGGGTTAACAATAAAAACACACCGATTCGAAAAAAACCCTCCTGTGTTTTTTGCGATAATGGTCTTCCTAGAATTTTCTCAAATGTATAAAACATTAAATGGCCTCCATCCAACATTGGAATTGGGAATAAATTTACTAACCCTAAACTTATAGAAATATAAGCCATCATGCTTATAAAAGCCAAAACTCCAAATTCCGCAACTTGACCAGATATTTTTGCAATTCTAATAGGTCCTCCTAATTGTGATGTATCAGCTTTACCTATTATCATGCTACCTATGTATTTTAATGATGCAGTGCTTACATAGATAACTTCATTAGCTGCATGGTATAGAGCTTTAACAGGCCCTAACTTTACATGATTAACTTCATTATTGTATGCACCTAATTTAATGCCAACCATTCTTTTTTGTATTTTGTTACCAAGATTATCTTCACCAAGAACAGTGTTTGGTTTTATTTTAAGTATAATTTCATTAGAAAATCTTTTGACCTTAAAATCTATAATATCAGCTGAGGACATTGTTATATATTTAGACACATCCATAATACTTTGAACCTCGTTACCATCAATTTCTAAAATAATGTCGTCTTGTTTAAGACCACCAATCATTGCGGGGCTATCTTTTTGTACTTCATTAATAACAGCAGGAGTAAAATCTTTTCCGATAAAAGTATAAATTGAAAAAAAGATGACTAAAGCTAAAATAAAATTAGCTAGTGGACCACCGAATACTATCAATACTCTTTGATATAATGGTTTGAGAACAAATAATTTTTTCCTATCTTGATCATTATATTTTTTAATTAATTCTTCTTGGTCAGCTTGAGAAAAAACATTTCGATCTCCAAAAAATTTTACGTAGCCTCCAAGTGGTATCCAACATAATTTCCAACGCGTACCAGACTTATCATTCCAGCCAAATATTTCTTTACCAAATCCAATTGAAAAGTCTGTAACACCTACCCCATATTTTTTTGCAAAGTAATAATGTCCATATTCATGAATGAAAACAACAATCATTATAAGTATAAGAAACGGAATTAAATAACTTAGGATAAATGAAATCATTTTTTGCTTACAATATATTCAAAATTTTGAGTAGACTCATTTACTTGTAACAATTTAGCACCATTTCTTAAGTGAAATTTCGTCGCCATATCCGTTAGCGGAGACAAAGTTACCAACCTATTTAAATGATTTGATTTTTTAATTTTCTTAAAAACCTCTTTTACAATTAATTTTCCACCACCTCTTTTTTTAGACCAAACAGTATATGCAATAGCAATTTGCCCGACAGTTTGGCCCCTTTGGGTGCTTTGTAAAAAAGCATCATGACTAAATTTATCCAGTTGCGTAACATCTTTGGGTACTTTGTTTGTAAACGCAAAACACATTACCGCATGAATTTCATTTTTATATCTAACTCCATATATTTTTCTTCCATAATTTGTTCTAAAAGCGTTGTCTAATTCTGGTCTTACAGGGTCCTCATTTGTATTACATTCTTTTAATTCAACTAATTCTGCTCCTTTAATCCAGTCAAAAAAGTTACTTAAATTTTTACTTAAAATTTGTTTATTTTTTCTTAATCGAGCTTTAATTCGAGGTTTAAATTTTTTATTACTTTTGGATAAACTGTTTTCTAGATACTTTGAAGCCAATTTATCCCTTACATTTTTGAATATTTCTCTCATAATCTAATTTTTATAATTTCAATTTTTAAGTCCATTAAATTAAAAATACAATAAAGCCATTACAATAGTTAAAATTACAACAAAAATAGCCAATACAATATAGTTCATTTTTATATTAAACTTATTATAAAAAAATTCTTGTATTTTTTCCCAAAATAACACTATTAAAAAAACAATAATTGCTGGAATAATAAATTTTATCATTATTTTTAATTTTTCTTATCACTTACATAGATAGAAACACCTCTTGTATTTATATCTACGTCAAACTTTTTGTGTAATGGCGGAAATGCTCTTTGAGAACAGTCTAATCTATCACAGGTTCTACATGACACACCAATAGGTATCTCTGTTGATTTATCACTCATATTTAAATTTTCTGTATAAATAAAGTCTTTTGCATATTTTGCTTCACATCCTAATCCTATTGATAAAATACTTTTAGTCCTACCAAATCGTCCAATACCCTTCTCGACTGTTCTAGCTATACAAACATACTTTTCTCCATTAGTCATTTTGCTTACAGCACTTTGGATAACCCCCGGTCTAGTAAATGCTGAATACACGTTCCATCTAGGACATGCCCCTCCATATCTTGGAATTTCAATACCTGATAAAGAAAATCTTTTTGAAATATTTCCAGCCATGTCAACTCTCAAAAAATGAAATGGAATTCCAGGTAACTTTGGATCTTGTAAACAAGTTACTCTATGTGCAACTTGTTCAAAAGATGTTGCAAAGGTATTTTGAAGTAATTCTAAATCATATTTGAGTTTTTTACATTCAGAGTGAAAAAGTTTATACGGCATTAAGATTGCTGCTCCACAATAATTCAATAATGCTACTTTCGAAAGCTTCTTAGACTCCTCGGAAGGAAAAGAAAATTTAGATAAATAATCTTCAATATCTTTACTTGCACCCTCTTGCGCAATTTGAGCAGCAGCATGAAGTTTTTTTGTCTCTAACGAACTATAATCACTTAACAATAGTTCTTTTTTATTTTTTATAAAAATTTTAGAAAAAGGTTTATCTTCCTCAGGAATTACGTCTTTAACTACAATTCCATATTTTGATTTCAAATAATCACAAAGAGCAACATATCTAGTTCTATTATTTTTTTGTACTTTCTCAAAAACTTGATTTGCAAAATCTTCTAATTTTGGAAAATAATTCTTATTTTCTTGTAAAAAATCTGAAATTACTTCACCTGGAAAAGAATTTTTTCTATTATCCACAATTTTACCAGAAATTTTTTCTATTTTATTAACTAATTCATGATCCTTTTTCTTCAGAATATCACCCAACCGAACAATTGCTTTTCCAATTTTTGGATTTGTGCTAACTAAATCTTTTACCTCGGGACCTAAAATATCTAGGTCTTCAAATAACTTATCATCTAAAATTTCTGATAAAGTGTTCTCTAAATTTACATCAATTTTTGAAGTTAATTGTGAAAGTTCTATATTCAATTTATCACAAATCTTTAATAATAAATCTCCATCTATCTTTCTTTTGCCCCCTTCAATAAGATTTAAATAACTTGGTGAAATATTTAATTCCTCTGCAAGCTTATTGGCCTGTAAACCAAGCTGTCTTCTAAAAGCCTTTATTTTTGGGCCTATTTTTAAATTTAATTGACTCATGTTTTCTATTTGTAAATTTTGTAAATTTATATTTACAATAATTTTCCTTAATTTACAACCTTTTTATGCTTTTTTGTAGATTTTGTAAATTTTGTAAATTATAAGATTTACATGGAAGAAAAATTAAAAAACTACGAAAATGAGGCTCAAATCATTAGTCATGAGGACTTAGCTCAGCATAATAGAAGAGGTACTTACATGAGAGACGATCATTGTGATTGGGGTTCAAGTGGAATGCAAGATTTAGTTGAGACTCCAAGAGAGTCAAACTAGTTTAATTTTTAACATCTCATTTTCACAGCCTAATTTAGAAAGAGAGTAAATGAGTGCAGAGAATATATCATACGACCTAAAAAGATTTGCTGGAATAAAAAGGGATTATACACCCAAAGAAGTAGAGAGGTTACGAGGTTCGATTAAAATTGAATATTCATTGTGTAAACAACAATCTATTAAATTATGGAATCTTTTAAATTCAGAGCCTTATGTTAACACTTTAGGATCTTTATCAGGAAATCATGCAGTTCAACATGCAAAAGCTGGACTTAAAGCAATCTATTTAAGTGGATGGCAGGTAGCAGCTGATGCAAATACTGCTGGTGAAATGTATCCAGATCAATCTTTATATCCTTATGACAGTGCACCAAAATTAGTTGAATCTATGAACAATGCTTTAATTAGAGCAGATCAAATCCAACATATGGAAATTAATGATGGTGATATGAAGAAAGAAAAAAGGACCGATTATATGCTTCCAATTATTGCTGATGGTGAGGCAGGTTTTGGTGGACCATTAAATGTATTTGAACTAGCAAAAAAATTTATCAAAGCTGGGGCGGCGGGTGTACATTTTGAGGATCAACTTGCCAGCGAAAAAAAATGTGGTCATATGGGTGGTAAAGTTCTTGTACCAACAGGTACAATGATTAAAAATTTAAAAGCCGCAAGGTTAGCTGCTGATATAGCAGATGTTCCATTAATAATTTTAGCTAGAACTGATGCTAATGCCGCAAAACTTATTACTAATGATTTTGACGACAATGATAAACCTTTCTTAACTGGAGAAAGATCACCAGAGGGCTTTTATTATGTAAAAGCGGGAATTGATCAAGCGATCTCTAGAGGATTGGCGTATGCACCTTATTCAGATTTAATATGGTGTGAAACTGCAACTCCTAACCTTAAAGAGGCGAAAAAATTTGCAGATGCTATCCATGAAAAATTTCCTGGAAAACTGTTAGCTTATAATTGTTCACCCTCTTTTAATTGGAAAAAACATTTATCAGATAGCGAGATAGCGACTTTTCAAACTGAAATAAGTAAAATGGGATATAAATTCCAATTTATTACTCTAGCAGGATTTCATACTCAAAATATAGCTATATTTGAATTAGCAGAAAAATATAAAAAAGAAGGAATGACCGCTTATTCTAAAATTCAACAACAAGAATTCGCTCGTGAAAAAGATGGGTACACCAGTGTAAAACATCAAAGAGAAGTCGGTACTTCTTACTTTGACGCTGTATCAAATACAATTAGTAGCGGGAAAAGTGCTACTACCGCTATGGACGGCTCAACAGAGTCTGAGCAATTCTAATAAATAAATTCCTCTTATAAATTAGTTTTAACTGGCCCAGTGATGGGTCAGTTATGACTTAATGTTATAACCCTTCTTGAGTAATATTGAGACAGCAAACACACAAATTATTAGAAATAAAACCATCAATCCAACACTGATCAAAATATTAAAATCTGAAATACCATAAAAGGAAAATCTAAGACCATTTATTAAATAAACTACTGGATTAAAATAAGTAATCATTTGCCAAAATTCTGGCAGCATATCTAAAGAATAAAGACTTCCGCCTAAAAACACCATAGGTGTTATAACTAATGATGGCACTATAGACATCTGTTCAAAATCTTTACTCAAAATTCCAATTAAAAATCCAAATAAGGCAAAAGTAAAAGAGACTAAAATTAGTAAAAAGATCATTAACAACGGGAATTGAACCTCAACATCAACAAAAAATGAAGAGGTCGTGAATATAACGGTTCCAACTATTAGGGTTTTTGTGGCACCCGCACTTACAAAAGCTAACACGATTTCAAAAGTTGAAATTGGGGCAGCCAAAATTTCATAAATAGTTCCATTAAATTTAGGAAAAAAAATACCAAAAGAGGTATTACTTATTGATTGTGTCAGTAGGGTTAACATTAAGAGTCCAGGTACAATATATGATCCATAGCTAATTCCATCGATTTTTTGAACGTATCCTCCTATCACTGAACCAAATACAATGAAATATAATGAGGTAGATATAACAGGAGATAAAAGTGACTGACCTAGTGTTCGCCTAAAACGATCCATTTCATGAAAATAAATTGCTTTAAAGCCATAAAAATTAATTTTCATTATTTTCCCTTACCAATGTTACAAATATTTTTTCTAGATTGCTCTGTTCAGTCTTTAAATCTTTCAATTTCAAACCAGAATCCCTAATATCTTGTAAAAGATTAGTAATACCTGTTTGTTTTTCGCTGAGATTATAAGTGTAGTCTAGAGACATTCTGTTATTTCCAATTTCCAATCTATATTTCTTTAAGGAAACTGGAATATTCTTTATTTCCTCTTGTAATTCAACTGTTAATGTTTTTTGTCCCATTTTTTTTAATAATTCATTTTTTTCCTCTACAATTATAATTTCTCCTTGATTAATTACACCCACACGATCCGCAATCGCCTCAGCTTCCTCTATATAATGAGTTGTAAGAATTATAGTAACACCTGTCTCTCTTAAAGACTTAACTACTTTCCACATTTCTTGTCTTAACTCAACATCTACGCCTGCTGTTGGCTCATCTAAAAATAAAATTTGAGGTTCATGTGATAGTGCTTTTGCAATTAAAACTCTTCTTTTCATTCCACCAGATAGCTGACGAAGTTTTAAATCTTTCTTGTCCCACAGTGTTAATTGTCTTAAAACTTTTTCTATATGTTTTGGATCAGGTTTTTTTCCATATAAACCTCTTGAATATGAAACATTATTAAAAACTGTCTCGAATTGTTCTAGTGTAAGCTCCTGTGGAACTAATCCAATTCTTGATCTAGTTTCCCTATAGTCTTTAATTATATCAAAATTTTCGACAGTAATTTTTCCAGAAGATGGTTTTACAATACCACAAATTATACTTATTAAAGATGTTTTGCCGGCTCCATTTGGGCCTAACATTGCAAAAATTTCTCCTTTATTAATTTGTAAATTAATATTATTTAAAGCTTTGAAGCCATTATCATAAACCTTAGAGAGATTTTTAATTTCGATTTGTTTTTCCAGCATTTGAAGTGTTATATAGCGATTAATTTAACTTATACAATCTTGTATTATTTAAACTTTGTTAACTTTAAAACTACTAGAGGTAAAAAGGTAGCTATCAGAAATGATACAAACAACAATGATTGATTAATAAAGGGTGTAAATAGCTCCTTTGATAAAAGAAAACCAACTAATAAACTTTTAGAAAAATCTGGTGATGGAAACAATAGTAAGCCACCAATTAGCCCTATTATAATTGAAAAATATGCTGTTTTTTCATTAATTCTCTTATCAAAAAAACTATAAAAGATTGTAAAAACAAATGCACAACAAAATAAATCTGCCAATAAAAAAAGATACAAAATATCAAATCCTTTAGATGCTATAAAAAAAGAGATCAAAGATAAAAGTATAATTACGTATTTTGAAAATTTAAGATAGTTTATTTTCTTTCTCTTTTTAAAATCAATTACTGCTTTACCATCAACTACAATTAAGCTCGAGATCGCATTGACCAATGTATCAACCGTTGATATCGTTAAAGCAAGCCCAAGAATTATTACTATTAAAGATAACATGGTAGAGTTATTTTTAAGTAAGAGTGAAAAAAAACCAAGATCAGGTCTAGTAACTGGATCAATAGAAAAAGCAACCATTCCAACAAAACCTGTATAAAAAACTATTGGAATAATAATAAAAAAAGAGAATATTAAACTTTTCTTTAAAGTCACAAAACTCTTAGCAGCATAAACTCGTTGCCAATTACCTTGATGAAACAAATTTGTAGCAGCTACTGCAATAAAAAAGGTTAATCCTGCAGTATAACCTGGAATATAAGATGCGCTAATTAAATGAGGATTTTTTTCACCTATAAATTTAAATGAAAATTGATCTAAATTTAAATTTTTAATTATAAAAAAAGAAATAATCAAAAGAACTACAACTAAGATCATTTGAATATTGTCTGTAAAAAGTGAGGCTCTTAAACCGCCATAAAAAGTATAGGTTAATGTTGCTAATAATACTATAAAGGCAGTCAACCATAATGGAGTTCCTGAAATATAATTTATTAAAACAGAAATAGCGGTTACCTCTGCGCATAAAAATATAAACATATAAAAAATCATCATTAACAAAATAAGTTTAAATAAACTCTGTCCAAATTTTTTTCTTAAAAATTCAACTAAAGTTGATCCTCTTGGAAATTCTTTTCTAATTTTTTTTCCTAAAAAAATGAGAAAGAACATTGGAAATGCTGTTCCTAAAGAGTATCCTATAATTGACCCGATCCCTCCCCAGGTTGATGCAGATACTGGTCCAAACAAAATCCATGCTCCTAATGCTGATGCAGTTAAGCTGGTAGTAAGAGAGAACAATCCTACACTACGGTTTGCAGTTAAATAGTTACTCAAATCTTGAAATTTCCTTGAATAGAAAATTCCGAAAAAAGTAAAAAATAAGCAAGTGCAAACTACTAAAGATAATGTAGTTGATTGGCTTACAAAATAGTTATCCATTTTCCCTTTCTGAATTACCGGACAGGTTCTTAGGGTTTAATCTCAGTCTTTTTAGACACCCCTTAATTAAACTAATAACAATATATACGAATTTGAAATTTTACAAAATTATATTATCAATTTGTTTTTCAGCATCCTTTATTGATTTTTCATAATTTAGAGCCATTTGATCGGCATTGATTGTCTCTATTTTATCAATACCAAAAAAATTTAATATAAATTTCAACCAAGGTGTTAAAAAATCCTCTTTACTATTTAATTTAGTTCCACCAGATGTAATAACTAAATAAGCTTTTTTATTTTTTAATAAACCCTCCCTTCTTCCATTTGGCTTAAATTTAAAAGTTTCACCAACTCTTGCAGCTAAATCTGACCAGGCTTTTAATGTAGCTGGTGGTCCGTAATTATAAATTGGAGCTGAAATTATAATAATATCGCTTTCTTTAAGCTCTTTAACCAGTTGATCTGATAACTCAAACATTTTTCTATGATGATCAGTTTGATCTTTTTTTTCAATATTCATCCCTGACTCTGTTAACCCTGAGACGAAAACCATTTCCTCATTTAAATCCCTGTAAATTATCTCATCCTCTGGACTTTTAATTTTATCTAATAACTTTTTAGCTAAAGCTCTTGAAGTCGATCCCTCTTTTCTGGCACTGGAGTCTATTTGATAAATTTTCATTTCTTAATTATCCAAAATTTTGAAGAAAAGGAAATATATTTAATAAATAAAAGCCAAGTGCTTGTAGGTGATTAGTTATCATTAAAATACCAGTGATTAACAATATAGATCCCCCAATTTTAGATACCTTATTAATATTTTTTCTAAAATTTTTTGAAAATACTAAAAATCTTTGTATCAAATATCCTGCCAATATAAATGGCACTGCTAATCCAATAGAATAAAAAGTTAAAAGTAAAATACCTTGTTGTAAACTTTCTTCTGTTGACGCTAAAACTAGTATTGATCCAAGTATTGGACCAATACAAGGAGTCCATCCAAATGCAAAAGCCATACCAATCAAAGCTGGACTAAAAAAATTTCTTTTTATATCTGTTTGCACTCTTTTTTCATAATTTAAGAATTTTATATTTATAATTCCAATTAAATGGAGAGATAGAATAATAATTATAACTCCTGCTACTATTCTTAACTCATAAGAATTTTGTAGGAGAACTTGTCCAAGTAATGTAGATGCTGCACCAAAAAAAATAAAGACGATTGAAAATCCAACAGTGAATAGAATAATAGGAAATAAATTTACGCTTTTTTTTTCAATTAATTCATTAATTGAACTTCCAGATATGTAAGAAATATATCCTGGAATAAGTGGTAAAACGCATGGGGATAAAAAACTTATCAATCCAGCACCTAACGCAATAAATAGTTCCATTATTTAATTGTATTAATCTTTATAAGGAATGACTTTATGTTTTTGTTGACCTAGCTTGTCTATTCCTAAAATGACTTCTTCACCGCCTTTTAAAAAAACAGGTGGCTTCATATTTTCACCAACACCAGGTGGAGTTCCCGTGCAACAAATGTCACCAGGATGTAAGCTCATACATGAGCTCATGTAAGAAACTAAATTTTTGATATCAAAAATCATTTTACTTGTATTTCCAGTTTGCATCCTTTTTCCATTGACATCTAAAAACATATCTAAATTTTGATAGTCTGGTAATTCATCTGTAGTAACTACAAATGGGCCTATTGGACCGAACGTATCAAAACCCTTTCCTTTATCCCAAGTTAAACCTCTATTTTTTTGGAAATCTCTTTCACTCACATCATTTACAAGAAAAAAACCAAGAACATGATCTAAGGCATTTTCAACACCGACATTAATAGCTTTTTTTCCTATTACAAAACCAATTTCAACTTCCCAGTCGGTATGATTAGATCCTTTTGGAACAACTATTGGATCATTTGGTCCTGTGATACAACTTGTAAACTTTGAGAAAATAATTGGCTCTTTTGGAATTGGTAAATTTTGTTCTTCAGCATGATCTTTGAAATTCAAACCAATACCAATAAATTTTGATGGGTTAGAGACGCATGCACCTATTCTAGAACTTGAATCAAGCTTTGGTAAAGTTGAAATATCAGTTTTTTTTATTTTCTCTAAAGTATCAAAATTTAATGTGTCAGGATTTAAATCATTAATTGTTGATGACAAATCTCGGTAATTGTTTTCACTATCTATGATTGCTGGTTTTTCTTCTCCAACACTACCTATTCTACATAATTTCATATTTCTCTTCCTAGACTTAAATAATTAGCTCCTTTTGTAGTAAATGAATTTTATTCACTAGTCAATAATTTGTGGTTCTTGCTAATCGAGCTGCGCCCCGAACACCGCTTGCATCACCAAATTTAGGTTTTAAGAAAGTCCCCTCAAATTCACCCCCTGCTACAAATTTTTTCATTTTTTGTTTAATTTCATCTAAAAAATTTATTTCGTTAGATACTCCACCCCCGAAAACAAACACATCTGGATCAATAATATTAACAACAGTGGCTAAAGACATAGCGAGTTGATCTTTATATTTATCAATTAATTTTTCTGCATCTAAATCAAGTTTTCTATGCATCTCAAATATCTTTTGAGCAGATAAATCCTTTTTAAACTCATTTTTGAACGCTTTAGAAATACCTATACCTGCAACAAAGTTCTCTATTTCCCCGGCTCTTAAATTGGTTTTTTTTATTTGAACACCTTCAATACAAGCACTCGGTATTTGATTGCGCCCCCATTCTCCAGTAATCCCATTAGGTCCATTGACAATTCGTTTATCTATAACTAAACCGCCTCCAACACCAGATCCAAGAATTACACCAAAAACAATTTTATAATGTTTTCCAGAACCATCTATTGCTTCTGATAAAGCAAAACAGTTTGCATCATTTTCACAATAAATTTCTTTACCAATCTCACTCCGCAAATCTCTTTGTAAAGGTTTACCATTTATCCAAAAAGAATTAGGCGCATTTTTAACTAGTCCTGTTTGAATAGAATGAATCCCTGGATGACACACGCCCACTGGTAATTCTTTACCAGCTTTACGCTCGAGTTCGATAACTATTTTTTTAATTATGGATAATGTATCTTTATAATTTTTTGGAACTTCGGTTCTTTCTCTATGATGCTCATTGCCAACATCATCTAATAACACATACTCTATTTTACTTGCTCCAAGATCGATACCAATCTGCATATTTTATCTCATTAATTTATTTATTTCTTTATTGGTAAAAAGTTTTGGAATTTTACATGTTGTGCTAAGTTTAATTGGTTTATTTGTTTTAGCTGATTGCATAGTTGATTGTATCAAGTCAAGAACATGCAAAGATACTTCTCCATTGCATCTATGTATTTTTTTTTTATTAATACAATAAGCCATTTCTGCAAGACCAACTCCTCTGTAATTAGCATTAGTAGGTGACTCATTTGCTCTAGAACTTTGCGTTCTAATATTAATTTTTCCTAGCGGCAATTGATTTGTTTTAAATTCTTTCCATGGGCTTCCTAATTTTTTACAAACATAAACTGAGCCACCAAACATATTAGGATCTGGTACAATCATTGAACCTTTGGTTCCATAAAGTTCAATATGATTTCTTTGATGAGCAATAACATCAAAAGATAAAGTGAGTCTGATTATGCTTCCATTTTCAAATATGATTGTTGTAAAATATGTAGTTGGACATTCTACCTTAATTCTTTTTCCCTTTTTAGGACCAATACCAATTGTTCTAAATCTTGAACCTTTCATTAAACTTGCTGCTTTTACCTCTTTGGCTGGACCCAATAAATTTACTAATGCAGTGAGATAATAAGGTCCCATATCGATTACTGGGCCACCTTCTTTTTTTGCAAACCATGGTTCTGGATCAGGATGATAAGATTGAACCCCTGGAAAAGCAAAAATCGCATTACCTAAATTTACTTTGCCTATACTTTTACTTTCTAATAATTCTTTCGATTTTTGATTGCCTCCTCCTAAAAAAGTATCTGGAGCATTTCCTAAATATAATTTCTTTTTTTTTGAAAGCTTTAGTAATTCTTTTCCGTCTTTTAAATTAATTGCTAATGGTTTTTCTGAGTATACATGTTTTCCATTTAACAATGACTTTTTTGCAATTTGGTAATGAACTTTTGGAGGGGTTAGATTTAATATTATTTCAACCTGTTTATCTTTAAGTAAATTACTTACCGAAACTGCTTTAATTTTATAAATTTTAGCACATTTCTTGGCTGCTTTTTTTTTAACATCTGCACATTTAATGATTTTAAAATTTTTGAAATATTTATGAGCTCTGAAATATGTTTCTGCAATATGACCACAACCAATTAAGCCAACTTTAAATACTTTGCTCATTAGGGTTATACTCCCTGTCTTTGTTTTGCTTTGCCTTCTTTGTGTAATTTTAGAGCTTTTTCATTTTCTTTGGTTTTAGGAATTTCTAAAGTTGGACTTTCCCAATAAGCTGATCCTTCAAGCCATTGATACGAATGAGTTTTGATTGAAATAACGTAAGTCACTTTTGATTTCTTCGCTCTTTTGAAAGCTTCCTCTAATTCACTGATAGAACTTACCTCTTCAGACTTTGCCCCCATACTTTCTGCATGTTTTGCAAAATTTACTTTTACTAAATTTGAGACATTTGAACTCTCAAATAAACAATTAAATTCTTTTCCACCTTTAAATAATTGAAGTCTATTAATGACAGCGTGACCACCATTATCACAGACAATTACAATTAGTTTATTATTAGTTATTACAGATGAATATATATCTGAATTATAAAGTAAATATGATCCATCACCTACAAATGTGATAACTTCTTTGTTTGGATTAGCCATTTTAATTCCTAAAGCTCCAGAAATTTCATAACTCATACAACTAAAGCCCCACTCTGTTTCATGAGTATTAAGTTCTCTTGGTCTCCAAATTTGAACAACTTCACCTACCAAACCTCCAGCTGCAGTTACAGCGATATCACTTGGATCAGAGTTTCTATAAATTGCACCAACTGCATGAGCATAACTTGGGAGTTTTTGATTAGTTGGTCCACTTTCTTTATCAACATATTCATTCCAAGATTTAAGTTCATCTCTAGATTTTTTATGCCATTCCTCGGATGCTTTCCAATCACCTAAAGCTTGTGATAGTTCATTTAGAGAAACTTTTGCATCTCCAATAATTGATTGTGCCATATGCTTACTAGCATCAAATCTTGCAACATTAATTGATACTAATGAAAAATTTGGGTTTTCAAAATTGGACCATGATCCAGTTGTGAAATCTCCTAACTTAGTTCCAATAGCAATCGCTAAATCAGTTTTTTTTGCAAAGTTGTTTGCTGCTTTTCCTCCTAAACCTCCAATAGGTCCTAAAAAATGAGAATGGTCTCTTTTCATAGAAGAATAACCCATTACAGTTTGTGTTACAGGTATATTGTGTTTAACTGCAAAAGTAGAAAGTTCCTCCATTGCATCTGAGTAAAAAACACCTCCACCAGAAATTATGATTGGATTTTTTGATTTTTTAATTTTTTCAGCTGCCTCTTTAATTTGAAAATCATCAGGTCTTGGTCTTCGTATATTATGGATTTTTTCTTTAAAAAAATCCTCAGGATAATCAAAAATTTCTCCTTGTATATCCTGACATAAAGATATGCATACTGGACCACAATCAGCTGGGTCTAATAAAATTTGTACAGCTTGGGGAAATGTTTGTAAAATTTGTTCTGGTCTGGTTATTCTATCAAAATATTTTGTAACTGGTTTAAAAGCATCATTTTGAGTAATTCCTGGATTATTAAAATGTTCTACTTGTTGTAAAACTGGATCAGGCATCCTGTTTGCGTAAGTATCACCTGGAAGAAATAAAATTGGCAGTCTATTACTCATCGCAACTGCTGCAGCTGTTACCATATTTGTAGAACCAGGACCTACAGAACTTGTTGCTACAAATACTTGTTTTCTTCTTTTTGCTCTAGCGTAAGCAATTCCTGTTAAAGCCATGTTTTGCTCATGATGACCTCTATAAGTAGGAAGTTTATCTTTATTTTCCTCTAAAGCTTGTCCTAAACAAGCTACATTACCATGACCAAATATTCCAAAAGCACCAGCGAATAAAGGTTCTTTTTTACCATCGATAAGAATTTTTTGAGAAGTCAGGAACTTTACAATTGCATGAGCACATGTAAGCTTTATTTTTTTCATAATTATAGATATATTCTCTTAAAATTTCGCTTAATTAACCATAAAATAAAAATTATGTATAGTAAATTTGGGCAGTTCATTGATGGTAAGTGGCAACAAGCGGAAAAAAAAGAAACTTACGATGTTATAAATCCAGCTACGGAAGAAATTATTGGCAAAGTGTCTAAAGCTTCTTCAGCAGATGTTCAAAAAGCTCTTAAATCTGCAGAGAAAGGTTTGGAAGTTTGGAAAAACACTTTACCTTGGCAGAGATCATATATTATTAGAAAAATTGCTGATCTTTTAAGAAAAAAACAAGATGTTTTAGCAAAATGGTTAACGATTGAAGTTGGAAAACCTTTGGCAGAGGGAATTGGCGAAACTGGCGGGGCTGCTGATATTTTTGAGTGGAATGCTGAAGAAACAAAAAGAATTTATGGACAAACAGTCGAAAGTCGATTTCCAGATACGAGAGTTCATGTTTATTATCAGCCAGTTGGAGTTGTAGCAGCTTTAGTGCCATGGAATTTTCCTTTGATTCTAGCAGCAAGAAAAATTTCAACAGCATTAGCTGCCGGATGTTCAGTAATTTGTAAGCCTGATGTAATTACTCCAGGAACAGTAATGGAGTTGGTAGATATTTGTAAAGAAGCGGGAGTCCCTCCTGGAGTTGTAAACTTATTATCAGGAGATCCTGAAAGTATTTCAAATGAATTGTTAGAGTCTGATATTATTAAAAAAGTTTCAATTACTGGATCAACAAGAGTAGGTAAATTAATCTTAAAAAAGGCCGCAGATAAAGTTCAAAGAGTCACAATGGAGCTTAGTGGACACTCACCTTTTATAGTTTTTGATGATGTTGATATAAATAAAGTTGCAGATATGGCAATTACTGCAAAATTTAGAAATAATGGTCAAGTTTGTATTTCACCTAACAGATTTTATATACAAGAAAATAAAAAAGACGAATTCATTAATGCGTTTATTGAAAGAACAAAAAAATTAAAAATTGGAAATGGTTTAGATGAAGGGGTTCAGTTAGGTCCTTTAACAACTGCAAAAAGATTAGGAGAAATAGAAGAATTAGTTGAAACAACTAAAAAGGAAGGAGCAAAAGTTTTATTGGGTGGAAAAAGACCTCAAGGATTTAACAAAGGATATTTTTATGAGCCAACAGTTTTTGACAATGTAAAGGACAATTTTACAATAATGAAACAAGAACCATTTGGTCCATTAGTTCCAATGTTGTCATTTAAAACTTTTGATGAAGTGGTTGAGAGAGCTAATAATAATGACTTAGGATTATGTAGTTATATTTATACAAATTCTATGGATAAAGCTCACAGAGCTTCAGAATTAATGGAAACTGGTACTGTTGCAGTAAACACTCCTGCAGTTGCGATAGCTGAGGCACCTTTTGGAGGAATTAAACAAACTGGATATGGACGTGAAGGTGGTTCAATGGCAATTAAAGATTATCTAAATATAAAGTACACTCACCTTGGTTTGAAATCTTAAAATGAGGCCAAATAAAATAAAAAAGATGATGAGAGATGGTGAGCAAATAATTAATGGCTGGTTACAAATTCCTAGCTCTTTTTCAGCGGAAGTAATGTCTCATCAAGGTTGGGACTCGCTTACAATTGATATGCAACATGGTGTTATCGATTATCCAAATGCATTACAAATGCTGCAATCAATTTCATCTACGGATGTTACTCCTTTAGCAAGAGTAAATTGGAATGAGCCAGGACAAATAATGAAAATTTTAGATGCAGGGTGCTACGGTGTTATTTGTCCAATGGTGAGTAACAAATCCGAGGCAGAAAAATTTGTTCAAGCATGTATGTATCCCCCTAAAGGGTATAGAAGTTTTGGACCAATTAGAGGATTAATTTATGGAGGTGCAGATTATGGAGATTTTGCCAACGATGAGATTTTAAAAATGGCAATGATAGAGACAAAAGAGGCCTTGGATAAATTAGATGAAATTATGAGTACGCCTGGAATAGATGGAATTTATATTGGACCGGCTGATTTAAGTCTGGCCATAGGTCAAAAACCAGCTTTTGATAATCCTGAAGGAAGTCCAACTTATGAAAAGATTTTGAATATCTTGGAACATGCAAAAAAAAATAAAATTTTTGCAGGTATTCATAATGCTAGTCCAGAGTATGCAAAAAAAATGCTTAATTTAGGATTTAATTTGGTAACCATTGGATCCGATCAAAGGTATATGAGTGCAGGTGCAAAAGATGCTGTATCTAAATTAAAATCAATCAAATCAAAAGAAGACTCTAAAGCTTACTGAATTTAAGTGTCAGATAAAAAAAAAATTTTGATAATTCAACCTATTCATAAAGCGGGGATAGATCTCATAAAGAATAACACAAATTATGATTATGAGATTATTGAAAATATAGATAACAAAGATATTAAAAAAAAAATTTTGGAGTGTGATGGTCTATCAATTAGAACAGCAAATTTATCTAGCGAATTAATCAATATATCAAAAAAACTTAAAATTATATCTCGTCATGGCGTTGGGTACGATAATATTGACTTAAAATCTTCTAAAGAAAAAAATATCACCTTGGCAATTACGGCTACAGCAAATGCTGTTGCGGTGGCAGAACATGTTATGTTTATGTTGCTCAATATATCAAAGAGAAAAAACATGTATGATGAGGCTGTTAAAACAGGAAATTTTTCTAATAGAAACAAACTTCCAAAAACAATTGAACTTTGGAAAAAAAATATTTTAATTGCTGGATTTGGTAGAATTGGTCAATCTTTAATTAGAAGATGCAAAGGATTTGAAATGAATGTTTTTGTTTATGATCCATTTGTTTCAAAAGATATTATTGAGGAATTGGGTGGAAAAAAAGTTGAAGATCTTACAGAAGCAGTAAAATCTATGGATGCCATTTCTTTACATATGCCTCTTAATGAAAAAACGAAAAATATTATTAATTATGACTTACTTAAAACAATGAGGAAAAATTGTATAATTATTAATGCTGCAAGAGGTGGAATGATTAATGAGAATGACTTAGATAAAGCATTAAATGAAAGTCTTATATTTGGTGCAGGTTTAGATGTTTTTGAAACAGAACCACCTAAAGAGGATAATCCTTTGCTAAAAAACAATAAAGTTTTTTTAAGTCCTCATACCGCTGCATTTACTGAGGAATGCATGATAAGAATGGGAAAAGAAACAATACAAAATATAATTGATTTTTTTGAAAAAAAATTAGACAAATCAAAAATTATTAAACTTTAATTATGCGAATAAATTTCAAAAATTTTGGACTATTAGAAGCATTAGTATTGTTATCATTAGTATATGTGGTTGGGATGTTGATCTGGACTGCAAGTACAAGGCCCGCAGTTGAAGCAAAAGCTAACTTAGTTAAAGAAAATCATAAGAAAGTAGTTGATTTTATCAATGGAGAAATAAATAATTGTGGGAACAATGATGAAGGTAAATTGACTGTTTGGGGTGATCCATGCAATGGCGAATGGTCTTCATCTAAAGTTGTGAATTATATAAACAAAAATCTTAATATAGAGAATCCTTTTTCAGAGGATACTAAAGTAAAAACTGATCCTGATCCTAGAATTAAAGCAGAAGGTAAAGCAGGTCAGTCAGTTGAGATGGGTGTTATATTTGTGATGTCATCAAATTTTTTACCTGATCCTGGATCTGAATGGGTTGTGGGTACTTGTTTTAAATCTCCATGTGTTGCTGCTGGAAATAATGAACTAACTTCACTTTATAGATAATCAATTTTTATAAATTTCAATTTCAGATTTTTTTAATGTATCTGTAAGATAATTATAACCAATTTTTGCATACTCAAACGGATTTGCTTTTGCCGGATCCTGCTCTGCCTCAACCACCAACCATCCTGAATAATTATTATTTTTTAATACATTAAATAAAGGTTGATAATCAATACAACCATCTCCAGGCACTGTAAACGCACCCTCTAAGAAAGCACCTCTAAAACTTAAGTCCTCTTTTAAAGATTTTTCAAGAACTTGTTTTCTTATATCTTTACAATGGACGTGCAAAATTCTCTCATGATAATTTTGTAATATGGATTTTGAGTCCCCTTTTGCAAATAACATATGTCCTGTATCTAATGTTAATTTTACACTTTCATGAGTATTTTCTATAAGTCTTTCAGTATCTTTTTGAGTTTCAATTACTGTCCCCATATGATGGTGATATGCCAAAGGCATCCCTTCATCCTCTAAATATTTTCCTAGTTCAGAAATTTTTTCACAAAACTTCTGCCATTCATCTTTTTCCATTTGAGGCCGAGTTGATAATTTTCTGTTAGGATCTCCTTGTATAGAGCCAGAAACTTCCGCAAAAACTATACAAGGTGCATCACAATCTTTAAATAAATTTAGTTGTTCTTGAATGGATTTTTTTTCTTCCTCAACAGAATTTTTTCTTAGATTAGCACCATACCATCCTGAACAAAGTTTAAGATTAAATTGATTTAATTTTGGAATTAATTCCGAAGATTTCTTTGGAAATTTTCCACCAGACTCTATGCCTATATAGCCTGCTTCATTGGCTTCTTTTAAACATTGTTCTAATGTAGTTTCACCACCTAACTCGGGCATGTCATCATTACTCCATGCAATGGGTGCAACTCCTAATTTTACTGACATAAGAAATTTTTTTAGTTAAGTTATTATTTTAATACAAATTTTAAATGATTGATATAGCTTTATTTGGACTTGGTAGAATTGGTATTATGCATGGAAAAAATTTAATGCGTAGTAAAGATTTTAATCTTAAATATATTTATGACATTGAACAAAAATTATCTAAAAAATATTCAAAAACATTAAAAACAAAAGCTATAAACAATCCATCTGTGGCTTACAAAGATAAAGATATAAAAGCTATTTTTATTGCCTCAACAACATCGACACATGTTAGATTTATTTTAGATGGTGTTAAAAATAGAAAAATAATCTTTTGTGAAAAACCACTAGATTTAAATATTAAAAAAATTGAAACCTGCAAAAAAAAAATTAATAAATTAAATCCAAAAATACAATTAGGTTTTAATAGACGATATGATCCAACACACAATAGTTTGAGAAAACAATTACTTGCTGGAAAAATAGGTAAATTAGAAAAAATTATTATCACTAGTCGTGATCCTGCCCCGCCAACTATGAAATATCTAAAAGAATCTGGTGGTATTTTTAGAGATATGATGATCCATGATTTTGATCTTGTTAGATTCTACCTTGGTAATGATGAGCCTGCAAAAATAATAGCCTCTGGTAGCAACATATCAGACAAAAGATTTGATAAAATAAAAGATTTTGAATTAGCATCTACTATAATTAGATCTAAAGCTGGCGTTCAGTGCATAATAACTAATTCTAGACATTGTAGTTTCGGTTATGATCAAAGAATAGAATTATTTGGATCAAAAGGTATGTTAATTTCAGAAAATAAAAGACAAAACGAGACATCTTTATATTCTGCACAATCAACTTCAAATAAATCTCCTTTGCTTAATTTTTTTATTGAGAGGTATAAAGATGCTTATAAAAATCAATTAAATGATTTTGCAAAATTTATTAGAAAGAAAATTCAACCTCTTGCAGGATTTGAAGAGGGAAGAAAAGCTCTGATAATTGCGAATGCAGCTCAAAAATCTTTAAGATCAAAAAAGTTTGAAAAACTTAATCTTTAATTGAATCAACCCTTAGTAGAATACAACCTGTCTGCTTTACAACTAAATAATATTTTGATTAGATTTTACTTTTAAAAGTTAACTTTAATTAAAGGGGAATAATGAAAACAATAAAAAACTTTATATTGGCTTTAGCTGCATGGGCAATGATGTCTGTATCTGCTTTAGCTGTAGATATAATTGTGGTTTCTCATGGTCAAGCAAACGATCCTTTCTGGTCAGTTGCTAAAAATGGAGTTGATGCTGGATGTAAAGACATGGGAGTGTCTTGCAAATACACAGCACCAGCTACTTTTGACATGGTAGAAATGGCAAAATTAATTGATAATGCTGTATCACAAAAACCGAAAGGTATAGTGATCACATTACCAGATGCTGCTGCTTTAGGAAAATCAGTTAAAGCTGCAATAGCTGCTGGTATTCCTGTAATATCAATGAACTCTGGATCTGATGATTATGCATCTTTAGGAATTAGTGCACACGTTGGACAAACTGAGTTTGAAGCAGGTGTAGGTGGTGGACAAAAAATGAAAGCCGCTGGTGGAAAAAAAGCATTATGTGTTAACCATGAGGTAGGAAACGTTGCACTTGATAGAAGATGTGCTGGTTTCAAAAAAGGTTTTGGTGGATCTGTTGATATTTTAGGTACTTCAAATGACCCAACAGAAATTCAAAAAGCTGTTGCTGCAAAATTAGGTGGTGGCTATGACACTATTCTAACTTTAGGTGCTGGATTGTCTGGTGAAGCAGCTTTGAAAGCACTCGAGTCTGCTGGAAAAGTTGGTTCTGTAAGATTAGGAACATTTGATATGTCTCCAAATATGTTAAAAGCTGCTGCTGCAGGAAAAGTAGAGTTTTTAATTGACCAACAGCAATATCTACAAGGATATTTACCAATAGCTATCTTTGGACAATATATGAGATGGGGAACAATGCCAGCAGGTGTAGTAATGACTGGACCTGGGTTTGTTACTCCTGACAATGCGTCTAAAGTAATTAAATGGGCAGCTCAAGGTTATAGATAAAAATATGAATTAAAGGCCTGACTAATATTAGTCAGGCCTTTTTTTTAATCATCTTTAAATTATAATTTTTATATGTCTGTAAAATCAGAGAGTATACAATCAAAAAAAGATAGTGGACAAGATGAAAGACTTAAAAAAATTTCACCTCTTAGAGTTTTATTAAACAGACCAGAGCTTGGTGCTTTGGGTGGCTCAATTTTAGTTTTTATTTTTTTTGGAATAGTTGCTGGTGACACTGGAATGTTTAGCGCTTATGGGACATTAAATTTTTTAGATGTTTCAGCTAATTTAGGGATTATTGCTATTGCTGCTGCAATGTTAATGATCGGTGGAGAGTTTGATTTATCAATTGGTTCAATGATTGGTTTTGCAGGAATCTGTATCGCTATACCTGCAATTTATTGGGGCTGGCCTTTATGGACGAGTATTATTTTTGCTTTTGCTATGGCAATACTGATTGGTTATTTCAATGGTATAATGGTGGTAAAAACTGGTCTTCCATCCTTCATAGTAACTCTAGCAATGTTGTTCATTTTAAGAGGGGCAACTTTGGCTATTACGAGATTAATTACAGGAAGAACTCAAGTACCAGGGTTAAGAGTTTTAATAGAGGATGATCCAATTGCTTGGTTGTTTGCAACAGATACTTTTCAATGGTTATTCACATGGCTAGGATCGATGAAATTAATTGCACTGAGAACTGATGGTACACCATTAGCTACAGGTATTCCACCATCAGTAATATGGTTTATTGCTCTTACATTATTTGCGACTTGGATACTTATGAAAACTAGATATGGAAATTGGATATTTGCATCAGGTGGAGATAAAGTTGGTGCTACAAATGTTGGTGTGCCTGTTGGAAGAGTAAAAATAAGTCTATTTATTGGAACAGCTGTAGCATCGACAATATTTGCTTGTATTCAAGTTTTAGATGCAGGTTCAGCAGATACTATGAGAGGAACTTTAAAAGAATTGGAAGCAATAGCAGCTGCCGTGGTTGGCGGTTGTCTTTTGACTGGAGGTTATGGCTCTGCCATCGGAGCAGCATTGGGCGCTATTATTTTTGGCACTGTATCAATGGGAATTTTTTATACAGATGTCGATACTGATTGGTTTAAGGTTTTTTTAGGCGCAATGATGTTAATTGCAGTAGTATTCAATAATTATATTAGAAAAAAAGTTACGGAGACTAAGTGATGTCTGAATATTTAGTTCAATTTAATAATATAAGTAAATTTTTTGGTAAAGTAATTGCTTTGAAAGACGTCACCATGAAACTAAAAAAAGGCGAAATAATGTGCTTACTTGGTGACAATGGAGCTGGAAAATCTACTTTGATAAAAACTTTAGCAGGCGTTCATAAGCCTGATGAAGGTGAAATTATTTTTGAAGACAAAAAAATAGTTTTTGACTCACCACGAGATGCTTTGGATATTGGGATAGGTACTGTTTATCAAGATCTAGCGTTGGTTTCCCTTATGAGTGTTACAAGAAATTTTTTTATGGGTAGAGAACCACAAAAAGGTTTGCCTTTTTTCAAAACTTTTGACATTGAAAAAGCAAACACCATAGCCGCTGAAAGAATGGGTCAAATAGGTATTGATGTTAGAGACCCATCACAAGCTGTAGGCACGATGTCTGGGGGTGAAAGACAATGTCTCGCAATTTCTAGAGCAATTTATTTTGGAGCAAAAGTTTTGGTATTAGATGAACCAACGTCAGCACTAGGTGTACATCAAGCTTCAATGGTCCTGAAATATATTGTTAAAGCAGCATCACAAGGTTTAGCTGTAATTTTAATAACACATAACGTTCATCATGCTTATCCTGTTGGGAATAGTTTTACAGTTTTAAATCGAGGAAAAAGTATGGGAACATTTCAAAAAAAAGATATATCTAGAGAAAAACTTTTAAGCATGATGGCAGGTGGTGAGGAATTAGATAAGTTAGAAGTCGAACTTAAAGAAATGGACCGAATAGAAAATAATTAGACAAATATACCACTTCTACAGACATAAATTTTGCTATAATATTTTTTTAAAATAAGAAAGGAGTAACATATGAAAGCATATATAATGGGAAACTACACTGAAAAAGCTTTTCAAGGTTTTTTAAAAGATCCTAAAAGTGATAGAAAAGCAGTAGTTAAACAATTGACAAAAGCTATGGGTGGAACAATGCATAGTATGGATATAGTTAGAGGTCCATATGACTTTATTGTTGTTAATGAACTTACAACATTTGAAGACTTTGCAGCAGTAAAACTTGTAGTAGAAGCATCAGGAGCAGTTAAAAATTTAACAATGTTAGAAGCTATTGATTTTAATAAAGCTACTGTTAAAGCGAGTGAAGTTGCATCAGGAGCATACAAAGCGCCAGGACAATAAATAGATTTTTACTTCCAGTCCGCGGGCTGGAAGTAAATTTATTTACTTTTTCAATTTAGAGGAAAACTTAAGGTTTGTATTATCAAACTTTTCTTTATTGTTTTTAATATAATTATCCATAATTTCTAATTTATCTCCCTCGAATTCTGAGACTTTTCGATTATTCAAATCAACATATAATGCAAGGACTTCAATCGTTGATGCTAAATATTGCTTTTGCTTATGGATCATTTCCATCTTATATTGCAACCTTTTTTTATCGTGATCAAAAAAAACTAAATTTACGTTTACCTCATCATTCATCTTTAATTCTTGATTATATGTAATATGAGACTCAACAATCATTGTACTTTTTCCAGTAGTCTTTGCTGAATGCTCACCCATTTTGAAGGTGTCATTTAATATATCAGCCCCATATTTATCAAAGATCAAAAGATAATAAGAAACATTCATATGATTGTTATAATCAATCCAATCCTTCACAATTTTTTGTGAACTTAAAAAAATCGGCATTGTTAAATAAATTTAATGATTTGGATTATCGTTATCGACAACAAGACAAATTTCAGATTTTGTTAAGAATCTTCTTCCTGTGCCATTATCCAGTGAAAACATTCCACCAATACCTTTAACTGCATCTATTGTTAAATCGGTGTGTTTCCATTTTTCATATTGGTCTCCATTCATGTAAAACGGGACGCCTCCAATTTCACCTAATTTTATATCATTATCACCTAAAGGAAATTCACCTTCCTGAAAACACATAGGTGCACTTCCATCACAACATCCTCCGGATTGGTGAAACATCAATTTTTCACCATACTTTTCTTTTAATTCAGATAATAAGCTTAAAGCCGAACGTGTTGCAGATACTTTCATATTTTTTCTCTGGCCCATGATATCGAATCATGGGCCAGTATATATTATTTGTTTAAAAGAAGCCTAATTTTTTCTCAGCATAAGATACGTGTAAGTTCTTATTCTGTCTGTAATGATTAAGCATCATTTTGTGAGTTTCTCTACCAACTCCAGATTGTTTATAGCCACCAAATGGAGAGTGAGCAGGATAAGCATGATAGCAATTAGTCCATACTATCCCTGCTTGTATCGCTCTTCCCATTCTATGAGCTATGTTTCCATTTCTGGTCCATACAGCTGCACCTAAACCATAAAGAGTATCATTAGCAATTTTTAATGCTTCTGCTTCATCTTTAAATTTAATCACAGATACAACAGGTCCAAAGATTTCCTCTTGTGATATACGCATGTCGTTTTTAGCTTCAAAAACAGTAGGTTGGATATAGTTTCCTTTCTCCAATCCACTATTTAACTTAGCAACGCTACCACCGGTCAGAACTTTAGCACCTTCTTTTTTACCAAGCTCTAGATAAGATTTTATCTTCTCCATTTGCTCTACTGATGCTTGAGCTCCAATCATTGTTTCCATTTTTAAAGGATTATCTTGAACAACAGCTTTAGTTCTAGCAATAGCTCTTTCCATGAATTTGTCATAGATCGACTCTTGTATTAAAGCTCTGCTTGGACAAGTACAAACTTCACCTTGGTTAAGATTGAACATGACAAAACCTTCAATACATTTATCAAAGAAGTCATCATCTTTTTCCATAACATCCTCAAAGAAAATATTCGGAGATTTTCCTCCTAATTCCAAAGTAATTGGAATTATGTTTTGTGCAGCATACTGCATAATCAATCTTCCAGTTGTTGTTTCACCAGTAAATGCGACTTTAGCAACTCTTTTAGAAGACGCTAAAGGTTTACCTGCTTCTAATCCAAAACCACTAACAATGTTAACTACTCCTGGAGGTAATAAATCTCCAATTAGTTCCATCATTACCATAATTGATGCTGGAGTTTGCTCAGCTGGTTTTAAAACTGAACAGTTTCCTGCAGCAAGTGCTGGTGCTAATTTCCATGTCGCCATTAATAATGGGAAATTCCACGGAACTATCTGACCAACTACTCCTAATGGTTCATGAAAATTGTATGAGTATTGGTTATTAGCAATCTCGGCGATAGATCCTTCTTCCGCTCTAATTACCCCAGCAAAATATCTCCAATGATCAATAACCAAAGGCAAATCTGCTGCCATACATTCTCTGATAGGTTTTCCATTATCTAAACATTCAGCTACCGCTAATAAGTTTAGATTTTTTTCTAAAACATCAGCAATTTTATACAAAATGTTTGATCTTGTAGTGATGTCTGTCTTTCCCCATTCAGGGAAAGCTGCGTGAGCTGCATCTAATGCAGCTTCAACGTCTTGCTCATTTGAACGCGCAACTGAACAGATTTTCTCATTAGAAATCGGACTAACATTATCAAAATATTTGCCTGATTTAGGTTCCACAAATTTTCCATTTATGTAGTTTCCATATTTAGCCTTAAATGGAAATTTAACCTTTAAATGAGAAGTATCCAATACAGATGACACTTTCATCGCTTCTGCACTCATTTTTACTCCTCTTCTTTTACGTTTTGTTGATTTTGACTTAAGAATTTTTTTAGGTTTTTTTACTGAAGAAAGTTTTTTTTGTCGTACCGCTTTAAGTTTTTTTCTTTTTTTAATCGACTTTTTTATTTTCTTTCTTTTTTTATTTACAGCTTTTTTCCTTTTTTTCTTAGCCATTTATATAATTATAATTAAAGACCTTTTTGATAATGTTGTAAATGGGTCAATAATGTTTTCAACCTTGGATTGTGCTAATCAACCCTAATTTTACAAGCTTTATTATCTGCTCGTCTAACAAAATAAATACCAATAGAAACAGCGATTAAAGAGATCAAAACTTTAAAAGTAATTAACTCTTTTAAAAATATATAACTTAAAATTGTTCCAAAAATTGGAATTAAATAAGAAACTTGTGATTGGAAGATTAATCCATTTTTTACTAAAATTTTAAATCTTAGCAGCCATGCTATTCCTGTTGAAACAAAACCTAAATATATCACTGATATAGCAGAATCTAATCTAGGATTTATATTCCAAGGTTGTTCTGCAAAACATACAATTGGTATCAAAATTATCACAGCCCAAATTAATATTGAACCTGTCACATTTTCATTTTTTTTTTTACTAATTTTAAGAGTTAAGACTCCACCAATTACATAACAAGTCGATCCTAGAAGAATTAATAATGCAGATAGAATATTATTTTCGTTTATTAAAATGTTGTCTGAGAATAGATATAGTATTCCAGAAAAACCTATTAAAATACCAATTGTTTTTACAAAATTAAATTTTTCATTTTTAGTATAAAAATGACCTAGTACTGTAGAGCTTAATGGTGTTGTTGACATTAATATTGCTGCTAAATTGCTTTGAACAGACTGCACCCCATAAGCTATTAAATAAAAAGGTGCAACTAAATTTATAAAACCAATCATAGCAAACCAGTGCCAGTCTTTGGAAAATGCTTCTAATTTTATTTTTTTGTAATAACAAAGCATTAGAACAGGTATTGCTCCAAAAAAAACTCTCAAAAATGCAATTGTAATGGGTCCGAATGAATAAGTTGCGATTTTGATATTAAAAAAAGCAGATGCCCAAATTAGTGCTAAAAAAATTAGTAAAAGATAATCAAATAAACTTGGTTGTTTCATTCTATTATATCTTCAATTACACCCTTTGTAATTTTTTTTAAATCTAAAAAGCTTATTTTGAATATGCAATTAGGATGTCCAGCTGCAGCAAACAAAAAGTCGAATCTTTCTAAGGAGTTATCAATGTAAATATCAACATTGTTTATATGACCTACTGGAGAAACACCTCCAATAGTATATCCGGTTATATTTTTTACTTCATCAGCAGAAGCCATTGAAACATCAGAAAATTTGATATTTTTTTTTATCTTTTTTAAAGAAGCCCTTTTATCTCCGGCTACCAAGAATAAAGCATACTTATTGTCTGTCTTGAAAAGTAAGCTTTTGACGATTGCTCCAACATCGCAATTTAAGGAAGTTGCTGCCTCTAAGGCTGTTCTTGCTGATGTTTTTAAGAGACTTACGTTTAAATTCTGGTCAAATTCCTTTATTATCCTCTCAACTCTTTTAACAGGCTCTTTATCCTTCGCAGTCATTTTCAACTTCTAATTGTTAGTTATTTATCTAATTTCATTATACACTTATGTTAAAAATGCATAGGTGTTATTAAGTAAAAGAGGATTATTTATCAATCTTTATTTGATATCACAACCCACAGAATTACGGAGGCTATAAATGAGTTCAAGCAATGTACTAAAAGTTATAAAAGACAAAGAAATAGAATACGTAGATTTAAGATTCACTGATCCAAGAGGAAAACTTCAACACGTGACCATGGATGCTAAGATGGTTGATGAGGATATGTTGAAAGATGGAATTTTTTTTGATGGTTCATCTATAGCCGGTTGGAAAGCAATTAATGAGTCTGACATGATCCTAAAACCAGATAATTCTAGAGCAATTGTTGATCCATTTACATCTCATAACACTTTAAACCTTTTTTGCGATGTTTTAGATGCAATTAAAAAAGATCCTTACGAAAGAGATCCGAGAGGAACAGCAAAAAAAGCTGAGGCATACCTAAAAAGTTCAGGAATTGGAGATAAAGCCTTTTTTGGTCCTGAAGCTGAATTTTTTGTATTCGACGATGTAAGATTTAAAAATGACATGAATGAAACTGGATTTAAAATAGATAGTAAGGAAGGTCCTTACAATTCGGGCAAAGAATATGAAAACGGAAACATGGGTCACAGACCAGGAATTAAAGGTGGTTATTTCCCAGTTCCTCCTGTTGATAGTGAACAGGATATGAGAAGTGAATATTTAAAAGCAATGAAAGAAATGGGGATTAAAGTGGAAAAACACCACCACGAAGTTGCACCTAGTCAACATGAACTTGGAATGTATTTTGGAACTCTTGTGGACCAAGCAGATAACCTACAACTTTATAAATATGCTGTTCACATGGTTTCTCACTCATTTGGTAAGACAGCCACATTTATGCCTAAACCTGTTAAAGGTGACAATGGTTCAGGTATGCACGTTCACCAATCGATTTGGAAAGGTGATAAAGCATTATTTTCCGGTGATAAATATGCTGGTTTATCCGATACAGCTTTACATTACATTGGTGGAATTTTAAAACATGCAAAAGCAATAAATGCTTTTTCAAATGCTACAACGAATAGTTACAAAAGACTAATTCCAGGATTTGAAGCTCCAGTTTTATTAGCTTATTCGGCAAGAAACAGATCAGCATCTTGCAGAATTCCTATCACTTTAAGTAAAAAAGCAGCTAGATGTGAAATTAGATTTGGTGATGCTGCTGGTAATCCATATTTAACATTCGCTTCAATGTTAATGGCTGGATTAGATGGAATTAAGAATAAAATTGATCCAGGTAAATCATTTGATAAAGATCTTTATGCTTTATCAGAGGATGAAGTTAAGAAAATTCCTACGGTTTGTGGATCTTTGAGAGAAGCAATGGAAAGTCTTGATAAAGATAGAGATTTCTTAAAACAAGGTAATGTATTTACTGATGATCAAATAGATGCTTACATTGCATTAAAGTTTGAAGAAATACACAATTTTGAGCACACCCCTCATCCTATAGAGTTCGAGATGTATTACAGTTGTTAATTTTATTGTCTAGTTTTAGCAACTTTATTTTTGCCAGAACCGTTTTTAACAATGTAATCAAGTGTTCCATTTGCTCCAGTATCAACAGACTTTATAAGAGATCTTAAAAAAGTTTTTCTCTTTTCTTTTCTGTCCTCACTGTTTTGCAAATTTCTGATTTCAAAGATGTTCATGGATAGATATTATCAGTCTATGCGTTTATTGCAATTCTGATATGTTCAAAATGGGACTATACTTTAAAAGATTCTCCACAGCCACAACGCTCGGTTTCATTGGGGTTATTGAAGACAAATGATGATGAAAAATCTTCCTTTTTATAATCCATTTCAGTGCCTAAAAGATACATAACTGCTGCCGAATCAATGTAAACTTTTACTCCTTTATCTTCGATCAACTCATCATTAGGATTTACCTCTTTTGAATATTCCATTACGTATGACATACCTGCACAACCACCTGATTTTACAGAAACTCTTACGCCTATCGCATTTTTTTCAGCGTTAGACATTATTTCTTTAATCCTTAAAGCTGCATTATCACTTAATTTAATAATAGGGTTCATTATAAGTTTAACTCCAATTTCGCTGCATCTGACATCATATCTTTATTCCAAGGAGGATCCCAAACCAATTCAAGATTTACATCATCTATTCCCTCTACTTGCATTGCACCCTCTTTTACTTCTTTTGGTAAACTTTCCGCAACAGGACAATTCGGTGTAGTTAATGTCATCTTAATTTCAGCTTTACGACCATTTACTTGTATATCATAAATTAAACCAAGTTCATATATGTTCACTGGTAATTCAGGATCATAAATTTTCTTAATTTCCTCAATTATTTTGTTTTTTACTTCCATAATTAATTTTCTGTAGTTATTTCTTTCCCATCATTTTCCATTGCAGATACCAAAGTGTGCCATGATAAGGTAGCACATTTAACTCTCATTGGATATTGTTTAACACCTGATAAACACATCAATTTTGTTTTATCGTCCTCTTTTAAAATATTATTTTTAAGTTCAGGATTTTCTTTAATCATTCCTAAAAAATCCTCTATTATTTCTTTAGCTTCATTATCACTTTTACCTTTAATCAAATCAGTCATTATAGAAGCTGATGCCATTGATATTGCGCATCCACTTCCTTCGAAAGAAATATCCTCAACTTTTCTTTGTTCATTTAATTTAAGATATACATGTACATTATCTCCACATAATGGATTATTACCTTTTGCATCTTTATTAAAATTTACTGTTTTCCCTAAATTTCGAGGGTTCTTTCCATGCTCTAAAATTATTTCTTGATATAATTCTTTTAAGTTCATTTTAAATCAAAAATTTTTTTACAATTATTAATACCTTCATTTAGTTTATCTAAATCATCTTTGGAATTATAAACTCCTAATGACGCTCGCGCACTTGCGGGTATACCTAGTTTGTCATGAAGTATTTGACAACAATGATGACCCGCTCTAATAGCAACTCCAGTTTCATCTAGAATAGTTGCAATGTCATGTGGATGTACTCCTTCTACAGTAAAAGATAGAACTCCACCTCGCTCTTTTGGATTTCCAATCAGCTTCACAGAATTATTTTTTTTTAAAATTTCTTGGCCGTATTCTATTAATTCTTTTTCATGTTTAATAATATTATCAATTCCAATACTTTCTAAAAATTTTATTGATTGGTCGAACGCAATGACTTGAGCTGTAGCCATTGTTCCAGCTTCATACTTATTTGGAAGTTCGCCGTAAGAAATTCTATCTTTTTTAACTTCATTTATCATTCCCCCACCTCCTTGGTATGGTGGAAGCTGCTCTAACCATTTCTTTTTTCCGTACAAAACTCCAAGACCTGTTGGACCATACATTTTATGACATGATATTGCATAAAAATCACAATCTAGATCCTGCATATCTAATTTTAAGTGAGGTCCTCCCTGACATCCATCCACTACAACTACAATCCCCTTTGAATGAGCTAATTGAGTTATCTCTTTGATTGGTAAAACTGCGCCAGTTACATTAGATAAATGAGTTATAGCTATTACTTTAGTTTTATCTGTAATTTCTTTTTCTATATTTTCAATTGGTATATCACCATCTTCATTTATCTCTGCAAAATTTATTTTAATATTTTTAGATTTTCTTAAAAAATGCCATGGAACATAATTCGAATGGTGCTCTAGTTCTGTAATTAAAATTTCGTCATTTGGTTCCAAGATTACCTGCCCAAGAGTGTTTGCAACTAAGTTTAATGCCTCAGTAGCACCTTTAGTAAATACTATTTCATTTTTATCTTTTGCATTTATATATTTTTGAACAGAAATTCTTGTATTTTCATATAAGTTTGTAGCTGCAACTGCTAAATAGTGAATACTTCGGCCTACATTTGAAAATTGTTTAGAGTAAAAATCGTTAATTTTATCCAGAACTACTTTTGGTTTTTGAGAAGAATTAGCGCTATCCAAATAAACTAAATCATTATTCTGAATTTTTTCATCAAAAATCGGAAATTCCTTTTTAATATTATTTATGTTCATTCTTTTAATCCGATAATATTCTTAATTAAGTTTCTAATTTCATTGTCTGTAATCTTCTCAACAACATCTAATAAAAATCCATTTATCAAAAGTTCTTTTGATTGATGGTAATTTAAACCACGAGACATTAAATAAAAGATTGAGTCTTCACTTAAACTACCAGACGCTGATCCATGAGAGCATTTTACGTCATCCGCATAAATTTCTAATTCTGGTTTTGCATTAAACTCTGAAGTTTCATCTAACAGTATTGCTTTACTTAATTGATACCCATCAGTTTTTTGAGCTTTCGAATCTACGAATATTCTTCCTTGATAAACAGATTTTGAGTTTTTTCCAAGTACGCTTTTAATAAGTTGATAACTTTTAGTATTTTCAACCAAATGATTAATTGTAGATCTAATTTCATGCTGTTGATTTTCTTTTAACGAAAAAATTCCATTTATAAAAGCTGATGAGTATTCACCATTTAAGTTACAATTAACCTCATTTTTCAAATAGTCTGAACCAGAGGACAATATAAATGTTTCAGAAATACTTTCGCTTTCCTGTTCAATGTTATTAAAAGAATATTTTAAATTATTATTTATATACTTATCTAGTTTATAATTTTTAAGAATTGAATTTTTTTTCAAATCGAAATTATACAAAATATTTAAAAAGTTTTTATCTGAATTAGCTCTAAAATAGTCAATAAGCTTTAGGCAACTATTTTCCTCTAATTCAAAATTTAAACTTAAATTTACATTTTTTGACTTTATTTTGTCATTAGTAGAGTGGTAAATTATTAAAGGTTTTTTTAAAGAATAATTTTTTTTTACTAAAACTTTAAAAACTTTGTTGGTAAATGCATTGTTTAAATTAATCAATGAATTTTCGGTGTTGAATGTAATATTTTTTCCAATTTCGTCATTTATTTCAATTTGATTTTGATCTTCATAATTAAAATCAATTTTCTCAATTCTACCATTAATAAAAATAATCTTATTGTGCTCTAAACCATCGACAAAAATAGATGGATCAATTTTATTTGGGGATGAATAATCATTAAAAAAACTTAAGTCACCAATATTTTTTTTTATGATTTGACTAATATCTAAAAACTTCCAATCTTCTTGTTTTCTGTTTGGAAAACCATTTTCAATAAACTTTTTTAGAAAATTTCTTTTTAATTGAATTTCTTTTTCTGAAATTTTTAAAGTTTTTGATATTTTATCAAAATCTAATTGTAATTGTTCATTCATTTAATTAAAACTTTCATAACCTTTTTTTTCTAGCTCTATTGCTAATTCTGGACCACCAGATCTAATTATTTTTCCATTCATTAAAACATGAACAAAGTCAGGTTTTATGTAATCTAGCAATCTTTGATAGTGAGTAATTATTAAAAAAGAATTATTTTTGTTTCTTAACGTATTAACTCCATCAGCTACTATTTTTAAAGCATCTATGTCTAAACCTGAGTCCGTCTCATCTAAAATGGATAATTTTGGAGCCAACATAGACATTTGTAAAATTTCATTCTTCTTTTTTTCTCCCCCAGAAAAACCAACATTTAATTGTCTATTCAGTTTTTCCTCGTCAAATTTTAATTCTTTAGCTTTTTGTTTAACAAGCTTTAAGAATTCAATCGCATCTAATTCTTTTTCTCCACGTGCTTTTCTAATTGAGTTTAATGATGTTTTTAAAAATATATTTGTATTTACTCCTGGAATTTCTAAAGGATATTGAAAAGCTAAAAATATTCCTTTATGCGCTCTTTCCTCGGTCTCAAGATCAAATAAATTTTTATTTTCAAATAAAATTTCACCTGATAACTCGTACCCTTTTTTTCCTGATAAAATATTAGATAATGTGCTTTTTCCTGATCCGTTTGGGCCCATTATTGCATGAACTTCGCCAGGATTTATATCTAAAGAAAATCCCTTTAATATAGATTTATTTTCGACGTTGGCATTTAAATTGTTTATTTTAAGCATTAACCAACACTCCCTTCTAAGCTAATACCTACAAGCTTCTGAGCTTCCACCGCAAACTCCATTGGTAATTGTTGTAGTACTTCCTTACAAAAACCATTAACAATTAATCCCACAGCTTCCTCAGGATTAAGTCCTCTTTGTTGACAATAATGTAATTGTTCTTCGCTAATTTTTGATGTTGTGGCTTCATGTGCAATATTTGAATCAAAATTTTTATTTTTTATATAGGGTACTGTGTGCGCACCACACTTATTGCCCATTAATAAAGAGTCACATTGTGTGTAGTTACTAGAATTTTTAGCTTTTGAATTGATATCCACTAAACCTCTGTAAGTCATGTCAGAAAATCCAGCGCTTATACCTTTGGAAATAATTTTACTTTTGGTATTTTTTCCTAGATGAATCATCTTTGTTCCGGTGTCAGCTTTCTGATGATTATTTGTAATTGCTATAGAATAAAATTCACCAATTGAATTATCACCTTTTAATATACAGCTTGGATATTTCCAAGTTATAGCTGAACCAGTTTCAACTTGTGTCCAAGAAATCTTTGAATTTTTTCCCTTACATAATCCTCTTTTAGTTACAAAATTATAAATTCCTCCTTTGCCTTTTTCATCGCCTGGATACCAATTTTGTACTGTTGAATATTTTATTTCCGCATCATCTAAGGCAATTAATTCTACATTAGCTGCATGTAATTGGTTTTCATCTCTCATTGGAGCAGTACATCCCTCGAGGTAACTTACGTAACTGCCTTTATCAGCAATGATTAGTGTTCTTTCGAACTGTCCTGTCTCTGATGCATTGATTCTAAAATAAGTCGACAATTCCATTGGACACTTAACACCTTCAGGAATATAGACAAATGATCCATCTGTGAAAACAGCAGAATTTAGTGTAGCAAAGAAATGATCGGTAACTGGTATTACAGTACCTAAATATTTTTTTACTAGGTTAGGATGTTTTTGAATTGCCTCTGACATTGAGCAAAAAATTATTCCATGTTTAGTCAATTCACCCTTAAAAGTAGTTGCAACTGAAACGGAGTCAAATACAGCATCGACAGCAATTCCATTTAGTCTAGCTTGTTCTTGTAATGGAATTCCAAGTTTTTTATAAGTTTCTAAAAGTTTAGGCTCAAGCTCATCTAAACTTTTTGGTTTGTCCTTCATGCTTTTTGGTGCTGAGTAGTAATATAAATTTTGATAATCAATTTTAGGATATTTTGGTTTTTGCCAATTCGGTTCTTTTAAAAGTTTTAATCGCTCAAAAGCTTTTAATCTAAAGTCTAACATCCACTGCGGTTCTTTTTTAATATTAGAAATAAACTTTATTACATCTTCATTCAAACCTTTTGGAGCTTTGATATTTTCTATATCAGTGGTAAAACCATATTTATAATCTTTTAACTTTTCTATATCTTTTTCTCTAGTATCCATCTTTAAATTCTTCTCTCAATATTATCTTTTATTAAATCTTCTAAACTTTTTTTCTCAAAAAAATCATTAATATGGTTTTCAAGTTCATCCCATAAATTATGAGTCAAACATTTTGTAGGTTTTCCATTACAACCTTTTTTTGACTCTTTTTTACATCGCACAGTTTTTACTTTTTCATCAACAGCATCAAAAATGTTAGTAAGTTTTATTTCATTAGCTTTTTTATTCAAAACATAGCCACCCTGATTTCCTCTAACACTCTGAACAATTGCTTTTTTTCTTAATTTAGAAAAAATTTGTTCTAAATAATCTAGGGAAATGCCTTGCCTTAACGATATGTCTCTAAGAGAAACTGGATTAATATCATTAAATTTTGCAAGGTCCACCAAAGCCATTACCGCATATCTGCCTTTAGATGTTAGTTTCATAAGTCCTTGTTTTTCAAGGATATATATAAACCTGACTAAATTAGTCAAGTATCTGACAACAAAAAAAAATAACAATTTGTCACGCACATGTGATATGTCTAATTTTTTTTTGAGAATAGTTATCAATAACAAATATGGATAATAAAATTTTAGAAATTTTTATTCCTGGTCCTGCTGGAAGACTCGAAGCTAAATATTTTAAAAGTAAAAAAAGCACTTCACCAATAGCATTAATATTACAACCACATCCTCAGTATGGAGGAACAATGAATAATAAAGTTGTTGTAGAAACATTTCACTCTTTTATGGATAACAACTTTTCTGTTTGTCGGGTAAATTTTAGAGGTGTTGGAAAAAGTGATGGGGAATTTGATAATGGACAAGGTGAACTTGCTGATGCAGCTGCTGCATTAGATTGGCTAGAGAGGGAAAATTTCGATAATTCACAGTGTTGGGTCTCTGGTTTTTCTTTTGGATCATTAATTGCAATGCAACTTTTAATGAGAAGACCAGAAATAAATAGATTCATCGCAATATCACCTCAACCAAACGTTTACGATTTTTCTTTTTTATCACCCTGTCCGACTTCTGGATTAATGGTTTATGGAAAAAAAGATGAACTAGTGCCAGTTGATTATATTAATGAATTAAATAAAAGACTGAGTGACCAAAAAGGTATAAAAGTTGAATTTCAAGCTGTTCAAGATGCAAATCATTTTTTTTCAAAAAATGAGGTCAATTTAGTTAAAGTTTTAGACAAATATATAAAAAAAGAAACTGCTTTATATTAAAAATTCTGAATTATCTCGCCTCCAGAAATTGGTTTTTTACATCCAGTTGTATTAGGAAAAGAAATAGGTAATTTTAAAATAGATCTAATTGCAAGATAACCAAAAGCTTGTGACTCTACAAAGTCACCGTCAATTCCATACTCCTCAACAGGATAAAAGCTTATTTTTTTTGAGTCTTTGATAATATCAAATGATCTGAAGATTGATTTCATTAAATATTTATTTTTTCTACCTCCACCACAAACCAAAAATATCGTATTTTTTTTTGGGTCTTTAAAATATTTGAGAGCTTTTGAAATTTGTGATGATGTAAAATCTGCTAAAGTAGATGTTCCATCTTCTAAAGAAAGACCTTTTGCAAAAGATATATCAAAATCTTTTATATCTAATGAATCTTTATAAGGTGGACTAATATTAAAATTTTCTAAAGCTTGATTTAGAATTAATTCATCTGTTTTACCAATACTTGCTAGTGTTCCATCTATATCATATTTTTTTTTTGATTTTTTTCTAACCCACTCATCTATCAAACAATTTCCTGGAGCTATGTCACATGCTTTTATATAATTTTTTTTTTTATCTAATTCATCCCATTTAACTGTTTGTGTAATATTTGAAATTCCTCCAATATTAACAAAATTAATAGAATAAGATTTATCCAATTTTTCTTTTAAATATTTATTTGCAATTAAGTTATGAAAAATAGGTGTTAATGGAGCACCCTGACCCCCATTTTTTAAATCGTTTTGTCTAAAATTATAAACTACCTTTTTTTTTGTTAATTGTGATAAGAGTTTTCCATCACCTAATTGTTTAGTAATTTTTTTTTTACTATCGTGAAATATCGTTTGTCCGTGAAAGCCTAATAGATCTACATCTATTTTATTGTTATTTAAAATTTCCTTAACTACATTTGAATGGAAGAGTGTAATTTCTCTTTCGATATCTTTAATTTCGCCTTCATGTTTAATAAGGTGATCTGGAACTAAAATTTTTGCTCTAATATCAAGTATTTTTTGTCTTATTTTATGCCCATACTCAAAATACCTGTCAAATAAAGCTGAATATACACGCTCACCATCAGATTTTATAATAGATGCATCTACTCCATCCATTGAAGTTCCGCTCATTAATCCTAATACTGTATATAACTTACCCATTATTATTTTTTTTTAAAAAAATTTGTATATTGTAAGACTATAAACTTATGAATAAATTTTTAAAAGAATTTAAAGAAAGAGGTTTTTTTTATCAATGTACTAGTGAGAAAGAGCTATCAGAGTTATTAGACAAAAAAAAAATTTCAGCATATATAGGTTTTGATTGCACTGCTGAAAGTCTTCATGTGGGTAGTTTACTTCAAATAATGTGTTTAAGGCTTCTCCAAAAGCATGGTCATAGACCAATAGTGTTATTAGGAGGGGGTACCACAAGAATTGGGGACCCATCTGGAAAAGATAAAACACGTAAATTGCTATCTGAAAAAGAGATTTTAAAAAATTCAAAAAATATTAAAAAAATACTAGAAAAATTTTTAGATAAAAAAAATAAGAAAACTAAACCAATATTTGTGGATAATTATAAATGGTTAAAGAACCTAAACTATATTAATTTTTTAAGAAAAATTGGTAAACACTTTACTATAAATAAAATGCTATCATTTGATAGTGTTAAAACACGTTTGGAAAGAGAACAGTCATTGAGTTACATGGAGTTCAATTATATGATACTCCAGGCATACGATTTTTTAGAATTAAACAATAAAGAAAATTGCATATTGCAAATAGGTGGGTCAGACCAGTGGGGAAATATAATCAATGGTGTTGATTTAATCAAAAAATATTCTGATAAAGAAGCTTTTGGTTTAACCACACCATTGATTACTTTAGCAAGTGGAGCTAAGATGGGTAAGACTGCTGATGGCGCGGTTTGGCTTGATAAAAAATTTATCTCACCATACGACTATTGGCAATTTTGGCGAAATACAGATGATAGAGATGTAAAAAAATTCTTAAAATTTTTCACGGATATTGAAATTCAAGAAATTGAAAACTTTAGTGACCAAAATATAAATCAGTTAAAAATTTTACTTGCAAATAAAACAACTGAAATGCTTCATGGTGAAAAAGAGTCATTAAAATCAGAAAAAATCGCAATAGAAGCATTTTCAGATAATTCTTCAGGTTCAAGTCTTCCATCAATTGAATTAAGTAAAAGAATATTGAATGAAAATATAAATATAATTGATTTAGTGGTTTTAGCAAAATTTGAGCAATCAAAAAGTGAAGTAAGGAGATTAATTAAAGGGAAAGCGGTCAAAATAAACAATCAAATTATTGAAGATGAAAAGTTTATAATTTCAGATAAAATTTTTAAAGATAACTATTTAAAATTATCGATTGGAAAAAAAAGACATATTAGAATCCAATTGAGTTAGTTTTTTTAATTTTTTCTAGAGTTCTTGTTATAAATCTTGGAGTTAAAGTCTTAATTGGGTTAACAGATGTCTCTAAATTTGTAGGTGGACCTTTAACCTTAAAACTTACACCAAAAACTCCCTCCCCAGTCTTGGAGCCAACTAATATTTTCCCCAAAACAGGGATAGTACCTATTGCTTTATTAATTGTAGTTGCTGGAACCAATGTCCCTCTCAGGCTTATCAACTTATCTTTTTCGACGTATCCATTCATCAATACAGATATCGCAGGACCAATTGCATAGATTTCATTTATAGTCATTAACTTTTTTTTATTTTCAAACTTCATCTCAAATTCATCAAATCTTATTCCCTCACCAGACAAAATGTCAGCAATACCTTGTAGAGAAGCAAGAGTTAGCAATTTAGTTAAAGTTGGAAGTTCTTTTAACTTAAAATCATAGATTTTTAGAGTAGAATTAGAAACATCACCATCTCTAATACTATAAAAATCTAAAATCCCATCATCAAACCCTTTAATAAATTTATATTTTTTAACTATTGGTTTAGCAAAATCTAAAAATAAAGTAGTGATAGTTTTGTTATCTTTTGTAATAACTGTAAATTTCATCTCTTTTTGGTTTGTAAAATCTCCTTTTAGATTTGCTTCAAACAATTTTTGTTTTTTAAATTTTAAATTACCGGATAAATTTTTTAAATTAAACTCGTTATCTAAACGAACTTTTTTTATTTTGAGAATTAGTTCAAAATCTTCATTAAAATAATCTTTATTCTCATCACCAACCAAAATATTTTCAACTAAGTTATCCCCATTAAAACTACTGCCCTGTAATACATATTTATTATTAGTTTTTTTTATGTTAAAAATATTTCTTTGATCTTGGATGTCTACATAATCAGCATTAATATTGTTAATACTTTTTATCTTAAATTTAGAGGAAAGTTGGATATTTTTTGCCTCAATAGTGTTTTTATTTTCATCGAGCCTAATCGATTTTAGAAAAATTTTTTTTGTAACATCCCTATATCCATTAAATTTAATTTTTGTTTCATAATTTTGATCTTTTTTAAAGTTTAAGAAATCTATGATGAAAGGATCTTTGTCTAATTTTATTAAACCCTCGAAATTTATTAATTGATTTTTTTTTTCAACTTTAAAATCAATATAATCTTTATTATTTTGTAGATAAATATCACCGTTTCCTTCAATATAAAAATTGCTTTTATTATATTCTATTTTTAAATTATTATTTTCAATAAAAATTTTATCATTAATTTTTGGGAAAATATTTTTTAATTTAAAATTATTTGTTATTCGAAATTTTTTAATATCAATATTAGAAAGTATATACTCATTTGAAATTTTAAAATTTTTATCTAAATTGAACGAAAATTCATTTTTCGAGCCAAAAATTATTTTTTCAACACCCAAATCTGGGATAAATCTTTCCTTCAATAAAGCAAAGTTTTTATTATTTAATTCAACAAGCTTATTATCGAGGTTTCCTTTCAAGGTATATCCTAGTTTATTTCTTTTTAAATTTACTGTATCTGATATAAAATTAATATCATTGAACATAAATTCAATATCTTGAATCTCAAAGTTATCTTTTTCAATTTTAAATACAAAATTTAAATCATGTAATTTATAATCTTTAAGCAAACTTAATTTTGCATCTTTGACGTATCCTTTCGCAAAGTAATTATTTTTTATATTTCCTTTATTATCGAAATTAATTTTTAAATCTGCTAAAATAAAACCTTTAACATGAAGAAGTTTTTCAAAAATTATTAATTTTGGGTTGTTGTTAAAAGTTTTTGTAAATGATATTAAATCACCAATATCCATAAACTTAGTTGAAATATCAAGATTTTTAATCACGAATTCATCTTTAAAAAAAGAAATTAAAGATATTTTAGTTTTGATGCTTTCGGTTTCTAAGACTTCTTTTCTACTTTTAATTTTCGCGCCTAAGATTTTTACGTTTATTTTTAGTTCTAATGGGTTAAGCTTTAAATTTATTTGCTTTAGTTCAAGGTCGAGATTCTTATTTACACTTGTTAATTTACTTTTTATTTGATTGTTAAGTTTATCTGTTTCAATTCCTACAAAACTAAAATAAGTTAAAAATATAGTAGTAACTAGGGTAAATATTATTGTAATTTTTGAAATTATTTTCATATATCTTGATACAATGATTTCTCTAGAAACTGATCAATATCTCCATTTAATACTTTATCTGGATCTGAACTTTCATGATTTGACCTATTGTCCTTAACAAGTCTATAAGGTTGTAAAACATAAGATCTAATCTGATGACCCCATCCAATTTCTGATTTTATAGATTCATGACTTTGATTTTCTTTTTCTTTTTTTTTTATTTCATAATCATAAAGTCTTGCTTTAAGCATATTTAAACATGTTTCTTTATTTTTATGTTGAGATCTCTCATTTTGGCACTGAACAACAATTTTTGTAGGTATATGAGTGATTCTTACGGCACTATCTGTCGTATTAACGTGTTGTCCGCCTGCTCCACTCGAACGATATGTATCAATTCTTAAATCTTTATCCAATATTTCTATATTGATGTTTTCATCTACAACTGGGTAAACCCAAACGCTTGCGAAACTTGTGTGTCTTCTGGCGCCAGAGTCGAACGGTGAAATTCTTACCAGTCTATGAATACCTGACTCTTTTTTTAACCATCCAAAAATATAATCCCCCTCAATTTTAATTGTAGATGATTTAATACCTGCTTCGTCACCTTTGTGTTCACTGATCAAACTTGACTTAAACTTTTTTTGAACAGACCATTTTAGATACATTCTCCTCAACATTTCTGCCCAATCCTGACTTTCTGTACCACCCGCACCTGCATGTATCTCTATATAGCAATCAAGAGAATCTACTTCACTTGACAAAAAACATCTTATCTCATTTTTTTTTACTAATACCCTCAAATCTATAATATTTTTTAATAATTCATTTTGAAAATTTGTGTTTCTTTCTTCAATAGCCAATTTATTTAGTTCATCAAAGTCTTTTAAATTATTAATAGATTTTTCGTAAGAACTTACTAATTCTTCATACAATTTTTTTTCTTTAATAATTTTTTGAGAGTTTGATTTATCTTTCCAAAAATTTACATCAAGTATCTTTTTATTGTGGCTTTCTAATTTTTTATAGATATCATTCTTTTCAAAGATACTCCTTCACTCTTTGATTAATTTTTTCAATATCTCTTTTAAAATCTAAGTATTTTGAGTCCATTAATAAAACTTTAATATATTATTAGTATCTAATCTATTATTATTTGAATATAATATTTTTCCATCAATTACATTTTTGCTTTTATAAGCCTCTAAAATTGTATTCTTTGATGTAAATTTAGCTTTTTGTCCAGTTAATTGATCAACTACCATCATTGTAATGCCTTTTGATACTTTAAACGGTCTCGCATCTGATTTTTTCACAGCTCTTTCAACAAATTTTTTAAATATTGGTAAAGCTGTTTTTGAACCAGTTTCAAACTTACCTAAGGGTTCAGGATTATCCATTCCTACATAAACACCTATAACCAAGTTTGATGTAAAACCAATAAACCATGTGTCAGTATTTTCGTTAGTTGTACCAGTTTTGCCTGCTAGATTTAAGTTAAGATCTCTTAATTTTTTTCCAGTTCCTCTTTTAACTACTCCCTCTAATAACGAAGTAACTTGATAAGCTGTTTGAGGTGAGAAAATTTGTTTATAAGTATCTTTAATTTCAGGATAAGCGCTTCCGGTGAATGAAATCATATCACAATTACTACAATTTCTTTTTTCATTATTTAAAATCGTATTTCCCTCACTATCTTGAATACGATCAATTAAAATTGGTGTTACTAACTTGCCTCCATTAACGAAAGCAGAATAAGCAGAGGTAAGTTTCAATAGTGTGGTTTCTGCAGAACCTAAGGATATCGATAAAAGTTCGTCAGGTTCATCATATATACCAAGATTTTTAGAAAATTTAGCCAAATTTTTTATGCCTATTTTTTGTGCAATTCGAACCGTCATCAAATTTCTAGATTTTTCTAAGCCTATTCTTAAAGTAGAAGGACCATAAAATTTTTTTCCATAATTTTCAGGCTTCCACATCTTCAAATCTGATCCTTGATCTAAAACTAGAGGTGCATCTAAAACTAAAGACGAAGGGGTGAAATTATTTTCTAAAGCTAAAGCATATACAAAAGGTTTAAAAGCTGATCCTGGTTGCCTTAAGGCTTGTGAAGCTCTATTAAACTCACTATTTTTAAAACTAAAACCCCCTGAAATAGCCATTACTCTTCCAGTGTAGGGATCCATAACAACGATACCTCCATTAATTTTAGGAATTTGTTGAAGACTAAAATTGTTTTCTGAAATTTGCTCTACGTAAACGACGTCTCCAACTTTTAATAAATCATCAAATTCTTTTTTAGTCCAAGTTATATCTTGGTATTTTATAAAGCCTTTTAATTTATCTTTAGTTTCTATTTCAGCAGAAAATTTATTTATTTTTTTTATTATCGCTATTTTCCAGTTTATCGACTTTTCTATTTCGTACTTATCAAGATCATTAATCCAATTTTTGTTAAATTTTTTATTCTTTATTGGTCCTCTCCAACCTTTTCTTTTATCATACTCAATTAATCCCTCTCTTAGTGATGTAGTAGCAATTTTTTGTAATTCTAAATTGATAGGTGTATTGATATTAAATCCTTGTTTGTAAACTTTCTCATAAGTTAAGGTTTCAATTACATTTTTCCTCACATCCTCAATGTAATATTGAGCATCTTCAAGGAAAACTTTTTTCGCTTTTTTAAGTTGGATTTTTTGAGATTTAAAATTTTTATATTGATTTGAGTTAATAAAATTATTTTCTAATAAATTTTTTAATACTAAATCTCTTCTGAATTTAGCTAAGTCCAAATTGCGGTATGGGTTATATTTACTTGGTGCCTTAGGTAGTGCTGCTAGCATCGCAGACTCAACATAATTTAGTTCTTTTATTGATTTATCAAAATATTCTAAACTAGCTGCTGCCACCCCGTATGCACCACTTCCCAAATAGATTTGATTCAAGTATAACTCAAGTATTCTTTCCTTCGAAAGTGCTCTTTCAATTCTAAATGCAAGAATTGCCTCTTTAATTTTTCTATTTATGCTTACTTCATTAGTCAATAAAAAATTCTTTGCTACTTGCTGCGTAATCGTAGATGCTCCCTCTAATCTTTTTGAAGTAAATATATTACCAATATTGTTAATAATTGCTCGAAGAACTCCTTTAGCATCTACACCAGGATGTGAAAAAAAGTTTTTATCTTCGGCAGATAAAAAAGCATTAATAACTTTTTGTGGAATGGAACTATAGGGAACAAATATTCTTTTTTCTTTTGAGAAGTCAGATACTAATTCACCATTTCCTGAATACACTTTACTCGATACTGGTGGTTTATAGTTCTTTAAAAACTTATAATCAGGGATATTATTTGAAAAATTCCACAAAATTACCATGATTAATGTAAAGGTAATTAGCGAAATACCAATAATACCAATAAATATTTTTTTTAAAATTCTACTCATTTTAATTCCATTATATACGGGAATTTGTTAAAGATATGGCATAAAGAATACACAAAATTTATAATGAATTATCTAATTAAAAAATCAAATATGAAACCATGGAAAAAAATTTATATATCGATGCTTCGCATCCGAATGAAACTAGAGTTGTACTTAAATCCAATGATAATATTGAAGATTACGAGTACGAGGGCTTAAAAAATAATTTAATTAAAAATAATATTTATTTAGGCAAAGTAAGTAGAATTGAGCCTTCTTTACAAGCTGCATTTGTAGATTTTGGTAGAGAAAGACACGGCTTTCTATCCTTTAATGACATCCAGTCAGACTATTATCAAATTCCTAGAAGTGATCTTGAAATAATTAAATTAGAGGAAGAGAAAGCTCGAGAAGAACTATCAAAAAAAGTAGAAGAAAAGGAGGAAGAGAGAATTGCTGAAGGAAATTTAGAGTTAGAGGATCCAATTGAGATAAAAAGTCAAAATGAAAAAGAAAGTACTGAAGATTTTAAAGATAAAAAAAATAATAATAAAACAAAATTTAAAAGGTACAAGATACAAGAGGTTATCAAACCTAACCAAGTAATACTTGTTCAGGTAATAAAAGATGAAAGAGGTCAAAAAGGAGCTGCCTTAAGCACTTTTATATCTATAGCAGGTAAATATATTGTTTTGATGCCTAATACCCCTAAAGGAGGAGGAATTTCTAGAAAAATATTTAACCCAGCTGATAGGAAAAAAATTAGATCAATACTTAATGAAATTGAGATACCAAAAGAAATGGGTTTAATAGTTAGGACAGCTGGAAGTAATAAAACAAAAAATGAAATCAATCATGATTTGTCAACACTAATAAATACTTGGAATCAAATAAAAGAAAATGCAATTAATTCTATTGCACCCTATTTAATACATCAAGAAAGTGAAATTATAAAAAGAACACTTAGAGATATGTACGATGAAAATACCCAAAATATATTTGTAGAGGGAAATGAAGGTTATAAAAAAGCACAAAATTTTATGAAAATGATGATGCCTTCACATGTGAAAAAAATAAAAAAATATAGAGGTAAAAATCCATTATTCATTGAGGAAGGAATTGAACAAAAGCTTAATCAAATATTTGAAACAGAAATAAAATTAAGATCTGGGGGATACTTAGTTGTAAATCCAACTGAGGCTTTAGTTTCAATAGATATAAATTCAGGGAGTTCAATAAAACAAAAAAATGTAGAAAGCACTGCTTTAGACACAAATCTTGAGGCTGTTGATGAGATTGCCAGACAAATTAAAATTAGAGATTTATCAGGGTTAATAATTATTGATTTTATAGATATGCTTAGTTATGGGAATAGAAAACTAGTAGAGAGAAGATTAAAAGAGAAATGTCGAGCTGATAGAGCAAGAATTCAAATTGGAAGAATAAGTAATTTTGGCTTATTAGAAATGTCTAGACAAAGGTTAAGGGAAAGTGCTGTTAAATGGAAAATAAATCTTACCGATGAATCTTTTGCATTAAAAATTTTAAAATTAGTTGAACTTAAAACAGTTATAAATAAAGCAAAATATGTGAATTTAAAAGTATGTGAAAAAATCTCAAATTTTTTAAAAGAAAATTTTATTGAAGATTTAAAATATTTCGAAAAAAAGAATAAAATGAAAATAGATATAATAACCGATAACAGTTTGATTATACCTGAATATATAATTGATTTAAAGAATAAATCAAAAAAAACTCTTGAACTAGTAGAGCATTATGAAGAATTAAAAAATATAGAAAAAACAACATTAAAGGAAAATGTAATTCAATTAAAGAATAAGAGAGTATACAAAAAGAAAATTTATAAAAAAAAAAGATTTTATAAAAAAGCTAAATAATTCCTCTTGATGGAGATGAAGCACTACCCATCAAATTTTTTTGAATCCTGCCAGAAAGATAAGATTGTCTTCCTGCTATTACAGCATTCTTAAATGCAAGAGCCATATCAAAAGGTTTCGTAGCTTTTGCTATTGCAGTATTAACTAAGACACCATCACACCCAAGCTCCATTGCAATCGTTGCGTCTGACGCTTGACCAAGACCAGCATCAATAATTAAAGGCAATTTTGTTTGTTTTCTAATTATTTTTATATTTGTTTGATTTTGTATACCAAGACCTGAACCAATTGGAGCAGCTAAAGGCATAATTGCACATGCTCCTGCGTTTTCTAATCTCTTGGCCATTAAAGGATCATCATTGCAATAAACCATAACTTTAAATCCCTCTTTAGACAAAACCTCTGTTGACTTCAGAGTTTCAATCATTTCTGGAAATAAATTTTTCTTATCGCCCAAAACTTCTAGTTTTACCAATTTCCATCCTCCAATCTCTCTTGCTAACCTTAGTGTTCTCAAAGCGTCTTTTGAGTTGAAACAGCCTGCGGTATTTGGCAAATAAGTGATTTTCTTTGGATCAATATAATCCATTAATAGAGCTTTTTTTTTGTCAGTTATATTAACTCTTCTTACAGCTACAGTAACTATACTTGCACCTGACAATTTCACTGCCTTAGCGCATTGCGACATACTTTTATATTTTCCTGTCCCAACAATCAAACGTGATTTAAAATTTCTTCCAGCAACTATAAATTTGTCTTTCTTCAAACTAACCACCTCCAATAAAGTGGACTATTTCTATTTTATCATTATTTCTTAAAAGTTGTTTATTTAGTTTTTTTTTATCTATTATTTCTTGATTTAACTCTATTGCTACTTTTTTTAAAGGTATTTTCAAAGTTTTTAAAAGATCAGATAAATTGGTATTATATTTTACAAGTTTGAAGCTACCATTTATTTTAATTTTTATTTTTTTTATTTTTTTCATCATATATAAAAGCTGAATGAATAATAAAATAATTATTATTAACGGTCCAAATCTTAATCTATTAGGTGAAAGAGAACAATCACAATATGGCTCAGTTACTTTTAAAGAACTAAAAGAAATCTGCGCTAAAAAATCAAATGAATCGGGTCTAAAAGTAGAATTTGCTCAATCAAATGTTGAAGGAGAATTAGTAAATATAATCCAGGAATCCAGAAAAAAATTTGATGGAATTATAATTAATGCTGCCGCTTTTACTCATACATCAGTTGCTATAAGGGACGCTTTGGATGTGTTTAAAAAACCTATAATAGAATTACATATATCAAATATATATAAGAGAGAAGAATTTAGACAAAAATCCCTTATAAGTGATATAGTTACAGGTGGAATTTTTGGATTAGGAATAGACGGTTATATTTTAGCCATAATTTCTATGCAAAAGCTCTTAAAAAATGAAAATAGATAAAAAAATAATTAAAGAATTAACTGAATATTTAGATGAATTTAAACTCACTGAATTAGAATATACAGTTAAGGATACAAAAATAAAAGTTTCGAAAAATAGTATATCAGTAAATAATCAATCTTTTCAAAATCCAAAAGTTGTATCCCCATCAAGTCCAGACATAAATATTTCAGATGATATTATTTCTGGTATAGAAATTAAGTCTCCAATAATTGGAACTGCTTATCATGCACCAGAACCCGGAGCGAAAAAATTTGTTGAAGTTGGAAAAAAAATTAAAAAAGGTGATACAGTTATGATTGTTGAAGCTATGAAAACAATGAATCATGTTTCTTCGACTTCAGCTGGTGTTGTAAAAAAAATTTTGGTGAATGATGGACAACCTGTTGAATTTGGCCAAGTCTTAATCATACTAGAATAATGTTTAAAAAAATCCTAATCGCAAATCGCGGAGAAATTGCAGTTAGAGTAATAAGAGCATGTAAAGAATGGGGAATTTCTACTGTTGCTGTTCATTCAGACGTTGACAGAAATAGCATGCATGTAAAATTGGCTGATGAAAGTGTTTGCATCGGCTCACATCAACCTGCCAGTAGTTATTTGAATATACCTGCCTTGTTATCCGCTATAGATCTTACTGGGGCTGAAGCTGTCCATCCAGGCTATGGTTTTTTATCAGAAAATGCAAATTTTGCGAGGATGTTAGAAGAAAACGAAATAAAATTTATTGGTGCATCATCAAAACATATACAGATGATGGGTGACAAAATTCAAGCTAAAAAAATTGCAAAAGAAAATGGTCTACCAGTTATTGAAGGATCAGAAGGTGGGGTTAAGGACATAGTTGAAGCAAAAGATCTCTCTAAAAAAATTGGTTTTCCAGTTTTAATTAAGGCTTCTGGTGGTGGGGGCGGAAAAGGGATGAAAATAGTTCATAATGAGGAGGATTTTGATTTGTTATTCGCAACTGCTAGATCAGAGGCAAAAAAATATTTTGGTAACGAAGAGGTATACATAGAAAAGTTTTTTCAGAATCCTAGGCATATTGAAGTACAGATATTAGCTGGAAAAAATAGAACAATTCATTTACATGAGAGAGATTGTTCAGTTCAAAGAAGACATCAAAAATTAATTGAGGAAACTCCAAGTCCAGTTTTAAATGATGAAATTAGAAAAGATCTTTTTGAAAAAACTGTCAGTATGGTAAGTAAAATTGGATATGAAGGTGCTGGAACTGTGGAATATATATATGAAGATGGAAAATTTTACTTTTTAGAAATGAATACAAGAGTGCAAGTAGAACATCCAGTTTCTGAAATGGTTACTGGTATAGATATTATAAAAGAACAGATATGGATAGCTTATACAGGAGAGACTGCACTAAAACAATCAGACATTAATCCAAGAGGTCATGCTATAGAATGTAGAATTAATGCGGAAGATCCAAGTAATAATTTTCAACCCTCTCCAGGAACTATCACAATGTGTAATCAACCATCAGGATTTAGAACTAGAGTGGATGGTGCGATTTTTCAAGGCTACAAGGTTACACCATATTATGATAGCTTAATTTGTAAATTAATTTGCCATGGAAGAAATAGAACAGAGGCTATTCAAAGAATGAATAGATCTCTTGATGAATTTGTGATTGATGGAATTACAACAACTATACCTTTACACAAAAGACTACTCAATCACGAAAAGTTTATTAATTCAGATTTTAATGTTAGTTGGCTTGATAATGAAAAAATTATTTAATAACATTTAACAAGCCATATATCGTATACTGGATGATCAAACGGTGCTATAGAAGGGCTCGAAGAAAACATCCAACCATTGAACACAAATACATCATCTTTGTTTTTATTTTTTAAGTCTTTTACCTGAATGTAAGCTGTAATTTCAGGATTGTCATCGAACTCTGAATTTTTACATTTCATACTTTTTATAGAAAGATCTTTATGTCGAATTTCATCACCATTCTTAAGTTTCACTAATATATTTTTTGAACTTATCTTATCTAATACTTTAATTTCAGTTATAGAGCCCTCTAACTCAGAACTCGAACTCAAATTATTATTAAGATTTAAAAGTAAAAATAAGATTAAGAATAAAAATTTGAATTTAATCTTTCCAACTTTTATATTTTTTTTCATTAACGTTTTTATTTTTATTTGGATAGTAGGCGGAGTCTGTGCCCGTTAAGTTTGGTTTATGAGGTTTTTGCCATTTGTATTTATCAAGTTTATGATTTTTTTCAATTTTATTTGATGTGAAATGTATCCACGAATACCACTCCACAGGTATTTTGCTTGCATCAATTTCATCCGAATAAATAACCCATCTCTTTCCTTTTTTACTCTCATAATATTTATTTCCAAAATCATCTTTACCAACAAATTTTCCAAAAAAAATTGTTTTCAATCTTGTTTCAAATGTATCTTGATTCCACCAAGTGAAAATTTTTTTAAAAAGTGTCAACATATAAAATTAAAATATTTTCAATTTAAAATTGTATAAATTAAATTAGACTAAAATTTGTTTTTGTATATAAATAAATTGAATCATTAATCAAATTTTTTTTAATATTGAGGTTTAATGGCAAAATATTTAGTCGAAACTTATTATACATGTACATTTAAGGTAAATCATCGTTTAGATAGTATAAACGAAACTGAGTTAAAAAACTTAGAAAAGAGGGATGACGGAGAATTTGAAATATTAGATGTCAAACTTGATAACAGAAAAACAAAAAGTTTAGACCCAATTAATAAAAAAATTCTAGAAAAAACCAGTGTGGATATTAAATCTGACGTCAAACAAACTGATCAAAAAAATTTAGAAAAAATAATCAAAAAAACATCCAAAAATTTAGATGTGCATGAAAAAAGATTTAGTATGCCGGATAGAAGAAAAGGTTATATTCAAAAAGCAACAATAGGTGACCATAAAGTTTATTTACATACTGGGGAATACGAGGATGGTAAAATTGGAGAAATTTTTATTGATACAAGTAAAGAAGGTGAGTTGGTTAAAGCCTTGATGAATAATTTTGCAATAGCCATATCACTCGGACTTCAATACGGCGTTCCGCTGGATGAATTTATTAATGCTTTTGTCGGAACAAAATTTGAACCATCTGGTAAAGTTTATGGAAATGATAGAATTTTAAGTGCAACCTCAATTTTAGACTATATATTTAGAGAATTAGCTATATCTTACCAAAATAGAGAGGATTTAGCTCATACGCCAGCTATAGGAAATAATGAAAACACAAATTTAGATGAAAAGAATCCCGAAGAACAAAATCAGTTATTAAAAATTGTTAAGGATATGACTAGTAAAGGCTTTGTGAGAAATAACTATAAAAAAAATCTAGTCGATTTATCCGATGTAAAAATAAGTCTAAAAGGTAAAAAATAACTATTTTTTTATTTTTAGAGAAATATTCAATTCTTTCAATTGATCATTACTAACCTCTGAGGGAGCATTCATCATCAGATCTTGAGCATTCTGATTCATTGGAAACATGGTAACTTCTCTTATATTTTTTTCATTTGCTAAAAGCATAACTATTCGATCTAGGCCTGGAGCGATTCCTCCATGTGGAGGTGCACCATAATTCAAGGCATTAATCATACCACTAAATTTTTGATCGACTTGATTTTTGTCATATCCAGCTATAGAAAATAATTTGTACATTAATTCAGGAATGTGATTTCTGATAGCTCCAGAGGATAGCTCAATCCCATTACATACAATATCATACTGATAAGCTAAAATTTCGAGGGGTTTATTAAAGTCAATTTTATCTATATCTCCTTGTGGCATGGAAAATGGATTATGACTAAAATTAATTTTTTTCGTCTCTTCATCTCTCTCGTACATTGGATAATCAACGATCCAACAAAATGCAAAAGTATTTTCATCTATTAGATCTAAATCTTTAGCAATTTTATTTCTAGCTAATGAAGTGATTGTCTCTAATTCTTTTTCTTTGTTACATGCAAAAAAGATACTATCGCCTATATTAGCGCCTGTTTTTGTCATTAATTCTTCTAACGCTGCTTTTGAAAAAAATTTACCAACAGGTCCTTTGCCAGAAATTTCTTTTTCTTTTTCAAAAGTGAAGTACGCCATACCAGATGCTCCTTGATCTTTAGCCCATTTGTCAATCCCATCAAAAAAACTTCTTGGTTTATTCTTTGTATCTTTTGTTATTATACATCTTACTTTAGAACCAGATTTAACTAATTTTTTAAAGATCTCAAATTTGACATCATCTCTTAAAAAGATCTCTGTTATATCATTAATTACTAAAGGATTTCTTAGATCAGGTTTATCTGTTCCATACTTGATCATAGATTCCTTGAAAGGAATTCTTGGAAATTTTTTTTCTAATAACCTTTTTTTTGAAAAATTATTAAAAGTATTTATCAATAGTGTTTCTACTACATTGAAAACATCTTCTTGCTCAACAAAAGACATCTCTAAGTCTAACTGGTAAAACTCTCCTGGACTCCTATCTGCTCTAGCATCTTCATCCCTAAAACACGGCGCAATTTGAAAATATTTATCAAATCCTGAAACCATAATTAATTGTTTAAATTGTTGTGGTGCCTGTGGAAGTGCATAAAATTTACCAGGGTTCAATCTACTTGGAACTAAAAAATCTCTTGCTCCCTCTGGACTTGACGAAGTTAAAATCGGCGTCTGATATTCTAAGAAACCTAATTTATTCATCTCATTTCTAATGAAGGAAATTACTTTTGATCTTAAAATAATATTTTCATGAATTTTTTTTCTTCTTAAATCTAAAAATCTATATTTTAATCTAATTTCTTCTGAATATTCCTGATCACTAAATATTGGCATTGGAAGTTCTTTACAAGCTCCTAAAATTTTAAAACTTTTTATTGCAACTTCTATCTCTCCTGTGTTTATTTCTTTGTTTACTGTTTCTTCTGACCTATTAACAACTTGTCCATCAATTTTAACAACTGTTTCGAGTTGCATTTTTTCAAAAATCCTGAAATTTTGATTTTCTTTATCAATTATACATTGTGTAATTCCATAATTATCTCTTAAATCAACAAATAAAAGATTACCATGATCTCTTTTTTTGTTTATCCATCCAGAAAGTAATACTTTTTTACCAACATCTTTTTTTCTTAACTCATCACAATTATGACTTCTATAAATATTCAACTATTCTCCTAAAATTTCCTTAATCAAATTAATGTTAACAGATTTTTTTTTTTTTAAACTCATTTCATCGATCTTATATATAAAATCAAATATTTTACTATATGATCTATGAATTCTATTGACTACGTAATTAATTAACTTTTTTTCAATTATAA
>CACENB010000004.1 GCA_902561015.1 uncultured Pelagibacteraceae bacterium | reverse complement strand
AACTGGCTATGTTGGACTTGTCAGTGGTGTTTGTTTTTCTGATGTAGGAAATGTTGTTTATTGTGTTGATAAAGATAAAAAAAAAATTGATTCACTAAATAAGGGAAAAGTACCAATTTATGAACCTGGATTAGAAGAAATATTAAAAAGAAATCATAAAGCTAAAAGATTATTTTTTACTTCAGATTTAAATGAAGCTGTAAAAAAGTCTGATATTATATTTATCTGTGTGGGTACTCCTACTAAAAAAAAAAGTAATTCAGCTGACTTAAAACAAGTATTTGCTGTAGCAAAACAATTAAAAAAAGGCATTTCTAAATATAAAATCATCATAACAAAATCCACAGTTCCTGTTACAACTGGAGATAAAATTGAAAAGATTTTAAGTAAACTCAAGAAAAAAAAACTGATAGATGTAGTTTCAAATCCTGAATTTTTAAGAGAGGGAGAAGCTATAAGAGATTTTATTTATCCTGATAGAGTTGTCATTGGTACTGAAAGCAACAAAGCTAATAGAATTTTAAAATCTTTATATTTACCCATAATAAAAAAATCTAGTAGATATTTTAAAACTTCAAGGAGAGGTGCCGAAATGATAAAATATGCATCTAATGCTTTTTTAGCTACAAAAATTTCCTACATAAACGAATTAGCAAATTTATGTGAAAAAATTGGTGTTAACATCCAAGATATTTCTATTGGTATGGGTTTGGATCAAAGAATTGGTGATAGATTTTTAAGAGCAGGACCTGCATATGGAGGCTCATGCTTTCCTAAAGATACAAGAGCTTTAATTGATGTTGCTAATAAATATAAAACTGATCTTTCCATTATAAAAAGTGTTGTTAGATCTAACAATCAAAGAAAAATGACTCTCACAAAAAGAATTGATAAAATTTTGAACAATAAGCTAAAGAATAAAATTATCACATTTTTAGGTGTAACTTTTAAACCTAATACTGATGATATGAGAGAAGCATCAAGTATTCCAATGATTAATTATTTAAATAAGAAGGGTAGTAAAATTAGATATTATGACCCTTCTGGAAAAAAAAAGGAATTTGATAAATTAAAGAATGTTAAATTCTACAGTAATATTTCTTCAGCTTGCATCAAATGTGATCTTGTAATTATTCACACTGAGTGGAATGCTTTTAAGCTTTTAGACTTTAAAAGACTCGTAAAAAAAAAGAATTTCAAAGTTTTTGATATGAGAAATATTTATTCTCAAGATAAAATGAAAGATTTAAAAATAGATTACACCAGTATCGGAAGGTAATTTAATTTAATTCAAATATTGCATCAACCTCAACCGAAACACCTAATGGCAAACTATTTGCACTAATAGCTGCTCGTGTATGCATTCCAGCTTTATCAAATATTGATGCTATTAAATCTGAGGCTCCATTAATTACCTTAGGTTGATCTGTAAAATCATCTGTTGAATTAACGAAACCTGTAAGTTTAATACACGATTTGATTTTGGATAAATCTCCGTTACAAGCCTCTTTTGCTTGTGAAACAATGCTCAAACCACATCTTTTTGCAGCGTTATAACCATCATCCGCTGACAAATCTTTTCCTATCTTGCCTTTGATCAGTTTACCATTTTCATCAATAGATATTTGACCTGATATAAATAACAAATTACCAATAATTTTGGTAGCCACATAAGATCCAACAGGCGGTTTAGCTTGTGGTAATTCAATTTTTAATTCTTCAATTCGATCATTAATTGTCATTCTTCAATTTTTCCGTAAATTCTTTATGATTTTTACTATTCTTAAATTTAGTCCATGTATTTCCAAATGACGATTTATCGAATTTTTTTTTACCTTCACTTAATTTTTGACCTGTGCTTGTCTTTAGCTTCTTCGCGGTACATTCAATATATTTTGCACTTAGTTTGTCAAACTGATTACAATCAGTTTCATTTGCAAATAAAGAAGTTGAAATTAATAAAATAAAAAGAGATTTAAATAATAATTTTTTTTTCATAATTTTCCTATTTTTTTTTCTTTTTTTTACTTTTATCGTATTCTTTTCTTTTCTCAATTAAAATTAATGCCTCTTCCATTGTTAATTCATTCGGATCTTTTTCTTCTGGTATTGTAGCGTTTAAAGACTTGTATTTGATGTATGGACCATATTGTCCTTTCATAATTCTAACAGGCTTACCATCTTCAGGATGTGTGCCTAAGTCTTTTATAATAGATGAAGACATTCGGCCTGGTTTAGCCTCAGCAATTAAAGTTATTGCTCTGTTTAAACCAATAGAAAAAATTTCTTCTATATTTTCAATTCTTGCTGACTTATTTTCACATTTTAGATAGGGACCAAATCTTCCAGTGTTCAATGTTATTTCTTTTTGATTCTCTGGATTGAAACCTAAAGATTTTGGTAGTGAACATAAAAATTGAGCTTTTTCTAAATCAATATCTTTTAAATCTAAACCTTTGGGAATTGATACATTTTTTAATAGTTCGTTAACTTCAGTTTTAGATTTCTTTTTCTTTTTCTTTTTTTTTGCACTTTCTTCTATTTCTTGTTCACTTAAAATTTTTTCATATTGAAGATAGGGCCCAAATCTTCCATTTTTCAAATATATATCATTACCATTTTCATGTTTTCCAATAAATTTTGGTTCAGCTAGTTGAGCTTGAGCTGCAGCTTTTGCTTTAGATAACGGCCTTGTAAATTTACAATCAGGATAATTTGAACATCCTATAAAAGCTCCTCCTCTAAAACTATTTTTTAAACTGAGTGTGCCGTTGCTACATAATTGGCATTTTCTGACTATATTTCCCTCATTATCCTTATCAAAAATGAGTTCACCCAAACTATCATTAAGTAAATCTAAAACCTCTCTAGTTCTTTTTTCTTTTACCTCAGAAACATTGTTATTAAAGTCTTTCCAAAATAATTCTAAAACTTTAATCCAACTTTCTTTACCAGAGGTAATCTCATCTAATTGATCTTCTAATCCTGCAGTAAAATTATAATCTACATATCTAGAGAACAATTTTTCTAAGAAAGCAGAAATTAATTTTCCTCTATCTGTTGGAAAAAATCGTTTATTTAGTATTTCTGCATATCCTCTGTTAGCTATAGTAGAGATAATGCTCGCATACGTTGATGGTCTACCTATTCCAAGTTCTTCAAGTTTTTTAACTAAACTTGCTTCAGAGTATCTTGGTGGGGGTTGTGTAAAATGCTGTTCATCTATTAAAGACTCAATATTTACTGAACCCTTTGTCATAGCTGGTAATATATTCTCATCATCATCTTTATTTTGGTTGTTATAGATTTTTAAAAATCCGTCAAATTTGAGAACAGAGCCACTAGCTTTACAAACTGTATCATTATTATCAGAAGTTACAGTAATTGTATTTCTGTCAAATTTTGCAGATGACATTTGAGAGGACAAAGCTCGACTCCAAATTAAGTCGTACAATTTATTTTGATCGGTGCTTAAATACTTTTTAACACTTTGTGGAGTTCTAATTATATCTGTAGGTCTAATTGCTTCATGAGCCTCTTGTGCATTTTTAGCTTTTTTTCCCGAATAGTTTAAAGAGCTCTCAGGTAAATATTCATTACCAATTTCTTTTTTAATATAGTCTCTAAAAGCTGAGACTGCATCTTTTGACAAATTTGTTCCATCAGTTCTCATGTAAGTAATTAAACCTATAGTTTCTCCTTCAATTTCTATCCCTTGATATAGTTTTTGTGCAATTTGCATTGTTCTTGATGCACCAAAACCTAATCTGCTTGAGGCTGTTTGTTGTAGTGTGGATGTTGTGAAAGGCCCTGAGGGATTTCGATTTATAATTTTACTTGAAATATCAGTGATACTAAATTTTTTTTTATTAATAATTGATATTGCCTTATTGATTTCCTCTTTATTTTTAAAAGAAAATTTTTCTATTTTGTTGTTTTCTAGTTGACTTATACTAGCAGTTATAATTTGGTTATTTTTATCATCAAATTTAACACTTAGTGTCCAGAATTCTTCTGGATTGAATGACTCAATTTCATGCTCTCTCTCAGTTATTAACTTTAATGCTACAGACTGAACTCTCCCAGCAGACTTTGAGCCTGGTAATTTAGTCCAAAGAATAGGTGAAATGTTAAAACCAACTAAGTAGTCTAAAGCTCGTCTAGCCATATAAGCATCTACTAACAAAGGTTCAATTTGTCTTGGATTATCAATACCATGTAACACAGCTTTTTTTGTAATTTCGTTAAAGACAACTCTTTCAATTTCCTTATCTTTTAAAAGTTTTTTTTCATTTAAATACTCTTTTACATGCCATGCTATTGCTTCACCCTCACGATCAGGGTCAGTAGCAAGGATAATTTTAGAGGAGTCTTTCGCCGCATCAGTAATTTCTTTTAGATATTTTTTTGAAAAACTGTCTACTTCCCACTCCATTTTAAAGTCATGATCAGGATCAACTGAACCATTTTTTGAGGGTAAATCTCTTATGTGTCCATAACTTGCTAAAACTTTATAATCGTCACCTAAATATTTATTTATGGTTTTTGCTTTAGCAGGACTTTCTACAATCACCAAGTTCATTAACTACAAACTACTCAAATGAGTTAGATAGTCAAATTAATAAATTTTTGTCTTTGTTTCCTCTTTATTTTTCAATCTTTTAATATTTTCTCTGTGAGTAAAAAATATCAAAATAAACATAATAGTAAAAAAAATCACTTGATTAAATTGTAATGAAAATAACAAATATATCGGAATAAAAATTGATGCAACTAATGAAGCTAACGATGAATATCTAGAAAGACTAAATGTAATAAGCCAAGAAATTATAAAGATTAAACTCAAATAAATATTTAATGCGAATAGAATTCCTAAATAAGTCGCAACACCCTTACCACCCTTAAATTTTAACCAGACAGGAAAAACATGACCCAAGAAAGCACAAAGTGAAGATACATATACTAATTCTGGGAAATAAATTTTAACATAAATAACTGGAAGGATAGCTTTAAGAATATCAAAAATTAAAGTTATATAACCAATGATTTTATTTCCTGTTCTTAGAGCATTTGTGGCACCTATATTTCCAGAACCTATTTCTCTAATATCTTTTTTTAAAAAAATTTTTGTTAATATTAAACCAAATGGAATTGATCCCATTAGGTAAGAAATAATACCAATTATAAAAATTTCCATATTACAACTTAAATAATTCTTTTCCTTTTACAAATGTATTTGTAACTTTACCTTGGAGTTTTTTATCTTCTATTGATGTATTTTTTGATTTTGATATTAGTTTTTCTTTTTTTACAATCCAGGGTTTATCTAAGTCAACAATACAAAAATCAGCATCATTACCAATTGACAGGTTGCCTTTATCAATTTTAAGAATTTTTGCTGGGTTAGAAGTCATAGCTTTAATTATAGTTTCTAATTTAAGCGACCCATTATGATATAGCTCTAAACTTAATGATAATAGGGTTTCAATTCCAGAGGCACCTGTGGCTGCTTGTGCAAAAGTAAGTCTTTTTGACTCTTCATCTTCAGGTTTGTGATCAGATACGATTACATCTATCAATTCACTTTTTAATCCTTGAATTAGAGCTAATCTGTCTTCCTCTCTTCTTAAAGGTGGTGAGAGTTTTAAAAAAGTTCTAAAGTCACCAATGTCATTCTCATTTAACGAAAGATTATTGACTGATACACCTGAAGAAAATTTAACAATTTCTTTTCTATGCTTAAGCACCTCAACTGATTTTTGTGATGAAAGTTGTGAAATATGATATCTACATTTAACTTTTTCTAACAAAGTTAAATCTCTTTCAATTAAAACTCTTTCAGCAATTTCTGGTATACCTGATAAACCTAATTTTGTTGCTACTATACCAGAATTTATCATTCCATTTTTGGCAAGCTCATAATCCTCAGCATGTTGCATTATTAAACAGCCAAGATCTTTTGCAGAATTCATAATTCTTGACATTAATCTTGGATTTTGGATTGTCTTAATTCCATCTGTAAATGCAATAATACCTTTTTTTTGTAAGAGGCCAAATTCGGTCATGTTAGTACCCTCAATATTTTTTGTTAGTGAGGCACATGGAAAAACATTAATTTTAGATTTATCTCTTCCTCTTCTTTTTAAAAAATCAACTATCGATACGTTATCAATAATTGGATTAGTGTTAGGCATGGTGACCACTGAGGTTACTCCCCCTGAAAGGGCTGCATCACTAAGTGTTCTAAAGTTTTCTTTATACTCAAAACCAGGTTCACCAACAAAAACTCTCATATCAACTAATCCTGGAAAAAGGTGTTTCCCCTTTAAATCCATTGGTTTTTCGCGAGTTGGAAGATTATTTGTATTTACTTTCTTTCCTACAGCCTCAATTTTACCATCTTCTCCAATAATTAAACCACCAACTTCATTAATAGAATTATGAGGGTCAACTATATTTGCATTTATAAAATATTGTTTTTTCATTATGTGCAAAATATTTTCAAGCAAGCCATTCTTACTGCAACGCCAAGTTCAACTTGTTCTTTAATTACGCTTTTATTAATGTCATCTGCAAGAATTGTATCTATTTCGATACCTCTATTCATTGGACCTGGATGCATTATTAAAGCATCTGATTTTGCATATTCTAATTTATCAGGTGTTAGTCCAAAATATTCATAATATTCTCTGTTTGATGAAAGATATGAACTACTCATTCTTTCATTTTGTAATCTTAACATCATAACGATGTCGCAATCTTTTAATCCTTTTTTCATATCAGTAAAAGGGTTCACGCCAAATCTATCTATTTCCTTGGGCATTAAATTAGTTGGTGCAACAATATTTACCTCCGCACCAAGCATATTTAGTAAATATATATTTGATCTAGCCACTCTAGAATGAAGTATATCCCCGCATATTGCTATTTTTAAACCTTCTATTTTTTTTTTACGGTTAATGATTGTTAAAGTATCAAGTAAAGCTTGTGTTGGATGCTCACGCCTACCATCACCTGCATTTAAAACCGCACAATTAACTTTTTGTGAAAGTAAATTACATGCACCAGAATCTTGGTGTCTAATGACAATAATATCTGGATGCATTGCGTTTAATGTCATTGCAGTATCAATTAACGTTTCACCTTTTTTTATGGCTGAATTGCTAATATTCATAGACATTACATCAGCCCCAAGTCTTTTTCCTGCAAGTTCAAAAGAACTTTGAGTTCTTGTGGATGGCTCAAAAAATAAATTTATTTGAGTTTTACTTTTTAGCACATCTATTTTTTTGTTTTTACTTTGATTAACTTTTATAAAGTCTTTAGCTTCATCAAGTATTAAATTTACATCATTTATTGATAAATCTTGGATTCCTAACAAATGTTTTTGTGAAATTTTAATAGCTTTATTAGTTGGTATTGCCATTAAAACCAACTCTATAACTATAATTCTTTATAATATCAAGTATTAATTATTTAAAAAATCAATTGCACCCTGTAATATAAATGCAGCTGCATTCTCGTCAATTTTTTTTTCCCTTTTTGTAACATTTACGTCCAATTGGCTTGACAAATTAAAAGCCCCAACTGTTGATAACCTTTCATCCCATAAACAAACAGGTATATTAACATTCTTTTCTATGTTTTTAGACACGTCTTTAGTTGACTGAGTTGATCTGCCCGATGAACCATCCATATTAAGAGGATTTCCAATTATGATACCTCCTATATTATTTTCCTTAATAATTTCCTTTAATTCTATTATTAGTTTTTCAGATGAAGTTTTGACAATAGTTCTAAATGGTGTTGCAATTAATTGCTTCTCATCACATATTGAAACACCGATTCTTTTAGAACCAAGGTCTAATCCTATTAATCTACACTTATCTGAGTGTTTTTTTTTGAATTCATCTAATGTCATCATATTGTATAATTTAAACTTAAGTGGTAGTTTTCGTCATATTTAAATAGCATATGAGTATAGATCTTAAAACAATAAAACATATATCTAAATTATCAAGAATTTCAGTCGATGAGCAAAGGGCTAAAAAATTAGTTGGTGATTTAAATTCAATTTTTGATTTTATTGAAAAGCTTAATGAATTAAAAACAGAAAATGTTAAACCGTTAACTTCTATCGCAGAGACAACATTAAAATTAAGGTCTGATGAGGTTCAAAGTAGAAATATCAGAGAACAAATAATTAAGAATTCTCCTCAAGATAATGAAGATTATTTTGTTGTACCTAAGGTTATTGAGTGATGTCAGATATAACTAAACGATCTCTAACAGAATTAGTTGAAAGTATTAAAAATAAAAAACTTTCTTCATCAGAAGTTACTAAAGCCTTTATTGAAAGATCTGAAAAATCTAGAGTGCTTAATGCTTTTATTACTGAAGACTTCACATCTGCTCTAGATAAAGCAAAAAAATTTGATCAAAAGCCCAATTTAAATTTAAAATTACCTGGTATTCCAATGGCCGTTAAAGATTTATTTTGCACAAAGAATGTTAAAACAACTGCTGGTAGCAAGATTTTAAATAATTTTGTGCCAACATACGAGTCAACTGTAACAGAAAATATTTGGAGTGAAGGTGCAATTCTTTTGGGTAAGTTAAATTGTGATGAGTTTGCAATGGGCTCCTCGAATGAGACTAGTTTTTTCGGTAATGTCCAAAATCCTATTGATAAAAATTTAGTACCAGGCGGTTCCTCTGGAGGATCTGCATCAGCTGTTGCTGCACAATTAACACCGATTACAATTGGTACAGATACTGGTGGATCAATAAGACAGCCAGCTTCTTTTACTGGAACAGTTGGTTTAAAACCGACCTATGGTAGTTGTTCAAGATATGGAATCGTTGCTTTTGCTTCTTCTTTAGATCAAGCAGGACCAATGGCACAAAATGTTAAAGATTGTGCTTTGCTGCAGGAAGTTATTAGTAGTTTTGATACGAAAGATTCAACTTCAATAGATTTTAAAAGAAGTCATTATAGTAAAGATCTTACTAATAATATTAAAGGAAAAAAAATTGGAATACCAAAAGAATATAGAGTTGACGGTATGCCTAAAGAAATTGAGGACCTTTGGCAAAAAGGTATTGAATATGTAAGAGATTGTGGTGCAGAAATTATAAACATTTCACTTCCGCATACTAGTTATGCTCTGCCAACTTATTATATAGTTGCTCCAGCCGAAGCATCTTCAAACTTAGCAAGATATGACGGTGTTAAGTATGGATATAGAGCAAATGGTGAAAATTTAATTGATATGTATGAAAAAACTAGGTCGGAAGGTTTTGGTGCGGAAGTTCAAAGAAGGATTATGATTGGAACTTATGTTCTATCTTCAGGGTATTATGATGCATATTATTTAAAAGCTCAAAAGGTTAGAAGATTAATTAAAAATGATTTTGATGAAGCATATAAAAAAGTAGACGCAATTTTAACACCATCTACACCTAGCGCAGCATTTAAGATAGGTGAAAAAACTAATGATCCAGTTTCAATGTATCTTAATGATATATTCACAGTTCCTGTTAACTTAGCTGGACTTCCAGGTATCTCAATACCTGCCGGACATGATACAAAAGGTTATCCATTAGGTTTACAAATTATTGGCAAAGCCTTTGATGAACAAAATATATTAAATATAGCTTATGCTATGGAAGAAAAGATCAACTTTAAAAATAAAATTACTGATTGGTGGATAAAATGAGTAAAAAAGACCTAAAATATTTGATCAATCGAAAAGATAATCAGTATGAGGTTGTAATTGGTTTAGAAGTTCATGCTCAAGTTTTATCTGAGTCTAAATTATTTTCTACTTCAGCAACCAAATTTGGAGCAGAACCTAATACACAGGTTAGTTTAGTTGATGCTGCATTTCCAGGAATGTTACCAGTAATAAACGAATTTTGTGTCAAACAAGCAATTAAAACTGGTATTGGCCTTAATGCAAAAATTAATAAACGTTCAGTATTTGATAGAAAAAATTATTTTTATGCTGATTTACCTCAAGGATATCAAATATCACAATTTAAAGATCCTATAGTAGGCGAGGGTAAAGTTATTTTGGATATGCCTAATGGTCAAAAAGAAGTTGGTATAGAAAGATTGCACCTAGAACAAGATGCTGGAAAAAGTATACATGATCTTGACCCACAAAATACCTTTGTTGATTTAAACAGATCAGGGGTAGCTTTAATGGAAATAGTGAGCAAGCCTGATCTAAGATCCCCAGATGAGGTTAATGCTTACATTAAAAAATTACGATCTATAATGAGATATTTAGGAACTTGTGATGGAAATATGCAAGAGGGCTCTTTAAGAGCTGATGTGAACGTTTCTGTAAGACCAAAAGGCTCAAAGGAATTCGGTACTCGATGTGAAATTAAAAATGTTAATTCAATTAAGTTTATGCAAATGGCGATAGAATATGAGGCTAATAGACAAGTGGATTTAATAGAAGAGGGCAAAACTATTGATCAAGAAACAAGGCTTTTTGATACGAAGAAAAATGAGACAAGATCAATGAGATCAAAAGAAGACGCTCATGATTATAGATATTTTCCGGACCCTGATTTATTACCTTTAGAGGTTTCGGAAAAATTTATTGAAGAACTTAAAAATGATATTCCAGAACTTCCAGATGATAAAAAGAAAAGATTTATTGAAGAGTTTAAATTGTCTTCTTATGAAGCCAATATTTTAGTGTCTGATATTGATACTGCAAAATACTTTGAAGAGGTTGTAGCTAAAATGGGTAAAAACAAAGATATTAAGTTGGCAGTCAATTGGATTACAGGAGAACTATTTGCTGTTTTAAATAGCAAAGGTTTAGAAATTTCTCAAAGTCCAGTGAGTGCTAAGAATTTCGCAATTTTGATAAATCTTATTAAGAATGGAACTATCTCAGGAAAGATAGCAAAAACTGTTTTTGAATTGATGATAGATGGTGATAAAGATCCTCAAAAGATTGTGGAGGAAAAAGGATTAAAACAACAAAGTGATCCAAAAGCTTTAGAGGCATTAATTGACAAAATAATTAATGACAATAGAGAAAAAGCCATTGAATATAAACAAGGTAAAGAAAAATTATTTGGTTTTTTTGTTGGTCAAGCAATGAAGGTATCAGGTGGAAAAGCTAACCCTCAATTAATAAATGAGATCCTAAAGAAAAAATTATAAGGTTATGGGTTCAGACCTTAATATCACAAAACATTTACAAGATTATATTCTAAAGAATGGTTTGAAATTACATCCAATTCAAAAAGAAATAATAGATTACAACTTATCACTTGGCGATTCAAAAAGAATGCAAATATCTATTTCTCAATGTCAATTTCTACATCTGATTATTAAAGTTTCTAAAATTAAAAAAGTCCTAGAGATAGGAACTTTTACAGGTTTAAGTACATTATCCATGGCATTAGCCTTACCAGATGAAGGCAGTATAATTGCATTAGATAAAAATATGGAAACAAACAAAGTTGCACAAAGCTTTTTTAAAAAGGCCAATCAAGATCATAAGATTAAAACAATGATTAAACCAGCATTAGAAACTTTAATGAGTATAAGAAATGAAAAATTTGACTTAGTTTTTATAGATGCAGATAAAATGAATTATAAAAAATATTATGAAATTTCTTTAGATTTATTGAATAAAGAGGGTTTAGTGATAATCGATAATGTATTATGGCATGGGGAAGTTGTTAACAAAGATATAAATGACAAAATTACAAAAAGTATTAGAGATTTGAATGATTTTATCTCTAAGGATACAAGAATTGAAAAGGTTATGGTACCTTTTGGTGATGGAATGACTGTTTGTAGAAAGATTTAATGTTCACTGTATTTGGTTTTTATAAATTTCAAAAAATAAATGATTTAAACAAAAATCAAAAAATATTGAGTAATCTTTTAACTAATAAAAATATAAATGGATCAATTATCATATCCAAAGAGGGTTTAAATGGATCTATTTCTGGAATGAATAAAGATATTAAGACTACAATTATTAGATTAAAAAAAATTTTGAATATTAAAGAATTTGATAGTGTCAATAATTCAATAAGTAAATTTAAACCTTTTCATAAACCTAAAGTGAAAATTAAAAGAGAAGTTGTTCCAATGGATCTTAAATTGTCGAATAAGATCGCAAAAAAGAATACTCATATTGATCCAACAAAATGGAATAAATTAATTAAAAAAAAAGAAACTCTTTTATTAGATGTAAGAAAACCTTTTGAACATAAAGTTGGTTCTTTTAAAAAATCAGTAAATCCAAATATAAGTAACTTTAGAGATTTCCCTAAATACTTAAAAAAGTTAAAAAAAGATCAGCCAATAGCAATGTTTTGCACTGGTGGAATTAGGTGTGAAAAAGCCTCTGTATTTTTAGAAAGAAAAGGTTTTAAAAATATTTATCAATTAAAGGGTGGAATTTTGAATTACTTAAAAAAAATCAAACCAAAAAAAAGTTTATGGAAAGGCGAGTGTTTTGTATTCGACAACAGAGTAAGTTTAAAACACGGATTAGTACAAGGAACCTATTCAATTTGTGGTGGATGTAGACAACCAATCTCGATTAAAGATAAAAAATCTAAAAAATATGAGGAGGGTGTAACTTGTCCTAATTGTTTTGATAAACTCTCAAAAAACCAAAAATCTCGTTTTAGAATGAGACAAAGTCAGATATACAAGTTAAAGCTATCAGGAAAAAAATATAATTTTCAAAAAGAATTTAACTAAGGATTTATTTGTCACTATCTTTCAAATTAACTAAAGATCCAATATGGTTTTTATTGAGAAAAGTTACTATTCCTGCAAGTGTTGGTTCATTATTTCAAACCTTTTACAATCTAGTAGACACATGGTTCGCAGGAAGAATATCTGCTGAGGCAATAGCAGCGATCGCAAAATCTTTTCCAATTTATTTTACTATTATTGCAATAGGTGTTGGATTAACTGCTGGAACTAATACTTTAATTGGAAATAATATAGGGGCTAATAATAAAAAGAAGGCGTCATTATTTGTTGCTCAATCAATTATTTTTGCAATTTTTTTATCCATACTAGTTACTTTTTTTGGTTTGAATGTTTCAGATTTTTTACTTTCTCTTATGGGATCAGACCAAGAGGCAATTATACTAACTAGAAAATATCTAGATGTAATTTTTTATGGAACTATAATTGTTTTGATACAAATTTCCTTAAATGGAACACTAAATGCGCAAGGAGATACAAAAAGTTACAGAAACGTTTTAATTTTTAGTTTCTTTTTAAATATTATTCTAAATCCATTATTTATTTTTGGTTATGGTTTTATTCCAGCATTTGGTATAGCTGGACTTGCAATAGCCACAGTAGTTGCACAGTTTATTGGTCTTTTGTATTTAGCATATAAAGTTTATTGTTGTGAATTAAAGAAATATCTTAAGCCTGAGTGTTTTATTCCAAAATTTGATCTTCTTGGGGAACTTTTGTATCAGACGATTCCTGTGATGTTTAGCATGTTGTTGATTGGTGTTGGTTTGTTCAACATCCTTTATTTCATTGGTCAATTTGGAGATTTAGCTACTGCTGGCTATGGTGCTGCTTTAAGAATTGAACAAGTTTTTCTACTTCCTGTAATTGGATTAAATACAGCCGTATTATCAATTGGGGGACAAAATTTTGGTGCAAAAAATTATGATAGATTGAGAGAATTATACAGAAAAGCTTTAATGTTTGGATCATCTTTTATGATATGTGCAGGAATAATAATATTTTTAGGTGCAGAGTTTTTAGTTTCATTATTTACTGATAACCAAGAGGCAATAAAGCATGGTGAGATATATCTAAAAGTTGCTGCATTAATTGGCCCAATTTATCCTGTTTTTTTTATAACCACTGCAGTATTTCAAGCAGTGAAAAAACCATTGTACAGTCTTTATCTAAGTATTCTTAGATTAACAGCTCTTCCATTTTTAAGTTTATGGTATGTAATTAATATTAAAGGAGGAGATTATGAGGATATTTTTTATACGATTTTAGTAACAAATTGGTTTATGGGAATTGCAGTTCTAATATTTATTGGGTATTTTTTGAATAATGTTTTCAAACAAAATAAAAGTCTTTTTACTTACTAGTATTTGTCTAATATTTTTCTTTGTCACATACCTTGATGTAAAATCTAGTGAAATAAAGGTTATAGACGGAGATACTATTCATTTAAAAAACGAAAAAATTCGTTTTAGTGGCATTGATACTCCTGAAATTAAACAAATTTGTAATAAGAATAATGAGATTATCAAATGTGGAATTCAAGCAAAACAATTACTTATTAATAAGATAGGTAAAAACAAAGTAAGATGTATCAAGGAGGGTGTAGATAGATATAAGAGAATTTTAGCTGAATGTTTTGTAAATAATCAAAGTCTATCTAAGTATCTTGTTCGAGAGGGTTATGCTTTTGCTTACAGGAAATATTCAACAAAATATATTCCAGATGAGGATTATGCTAAAAAAAATAAAAAAGGTATGTGGGCAATGACTTTTGAATACCCTTGGGACTATAGAAGAAAAAATTAATCTTTTTGTAATTTTTTTTCTAATTTTCTAACAAGATAAGAAACAATTAATATCAAGACTAAATATTCTAGAATTAGAAATGTATATATTTCAAGTGGTCGATAAGTCGTCACAACCAATTCGTTTGCTTTTCTAGTCAGATCTCCAATACCAATTATCGATACAAGAGAGGACATTTTAAGTACATATACAAATTGATTACCAATAGCTGGTAAAATATTCTTTATTGCTTGAGGTAGAATTACTAATCTTAATTTTCTAAAAAAACTTAATCCTAATGAGCTTCCAGCCTCCCATTGTGATTTTTTTATTGAATTAATTCCTGCTCTAAATATTTCTGCTTGGAAAGCACTTTCACTTATTGATAGAGCTATGATACCAGAAACGAATGGGCTAAAACTTATACCCGTCATGATTGGAAGACCATAATAAATCCATAAGATTAAAACCAGTAAAGGAATTGCTCTTACAATCTCAACATAACCAATATTTAAGTAGGTTAAAAATTTACTTTTAGCCAGTGATGGAATTGCAACTAAAAGACCAAGAATAATTGAAATAATGATTGATACTATGCTAATATAAATAGTAGTTGTCAATCCACTTAGTAAAAACTTGAGATTAGTTAACCCCTCAATGTTATTTGGTGATAAGATTAACCAGTTTAATTCACTTTTACCACATGATGTTAATGGAAAGATTAGAATTAATAAAAGTAGATTTTTCACCACTTAACTTATAAAGAATAAAAAATTAATTACTAATTTTTTATAGGCTCTTCAGATTATATTTAGCTAATAACTTTGTGAAGAAGCCTGAAGATTTTTTGTCTTTAATCCATTTATTGACATAATCATTCCACTTAGTATCACCTTTTGGCACCATCATTGCTAAAAATGCTGGATTTTTTCCACCATCTGGAACGATTGCTAACTGAGGATATTTAATAACTAATTTATTTGCCTCTGTTGAACTTGTAATATTACCATCAGCTCTACCTGCCAAGACTTCTTGAAAGTCTCTTGCTGGTGCTTCAATTGAGTTTAATTTTGATTTTGGGAAAAATTCTTTAGCCTTTTCCTCTTGAGAAGTACCAAGAGTAGTTGCAATTGTTACATTTGAATTATTAAGCGAGTCCCAAGTTGGAAATTTTTTTAAGTTCTTTTTGAGAACAAGTGGCACAGTTGCATATTTGTAATAGGTGTCAGTAAAACCAGCTACTTCAGCTCTCTTTGGCGTTTTTGTAACACTAGTTGAGATATCATATCTTGCAGATGTTATACCTGAAACAATAGTTTTCCATTCTGCAGGTACAAACTCAATCTTTACACCCATATCTTTAGCTAATTGATTCATTACATCGATATCGAAACCTTTATATTTGTTAGTTGCAGGATCTTTGACTGTCATAGGATCCCAATCTCCAGTAGTACCAACTTTAAGTACTCCAGAAGATAAAATTTTATCTAAATTAGATTCTGCGTTAAGAGAAAAGGGTAAAAGAGCAAATAATGCAACTAGAAATAATTTTTTCATCTTTTTTATTTAACTTATTTGAGATCTAAATGTGACTATAATCTTGACGCACTATCATTCATCCATGCGAATAAATGCTCAGAAAATGAGCGTCTTACAAACAAATTCACTTCATTTTTATTTTGATTATGAATGATTACATCTATTTTTGCGAGAATTGTTTGGGTCACTGAGCCAATTTTACCCTTAAAATCATTAAAATTAAAAGGAGAGCCTGTTTGAAACAAATCATATATCTTATCCCCTTTGAGATTAATCCTCACGAATTGATCTGTGACATCTACCACAGCTCCTAAATTTAATTTAGATATGTTTTTATTCAAAAGTGTTTCAGTTTCATAAGAATTTGCATTTTCTTTAACAACACCATTTGAAAAAATCATCCATTCATCAGGACTCAACCATAGAGCAGTCAATTTTTCACTTTGAGTGGAAGTATTTGCTTTTGTAGGCAAAACCATATTTAAAGATTTACCAACAGCTGATAAAAATTCTCTTTTTTTACCTCTTACTATCAATTTCATAACAGGTTTAACCTCTTTCATTTGTAGTCCTTGATATAATTTTTCCTCTTTTATTGTATGATTATAATTTAGCATTTAATCTTTCACCTTCTTTATCTAAAAAAACTGGATCAGCTACAGTTACATTAATATTCTTATTTTCCATTGGTATGATCAATTTTTGCCCCAACATGTTTTTTCCACCTTTTACAACACCTAACGCGATCGACTTTTTTAAATTTGGGCTGTAATAACTTGAGGTTACATGGCCAAGCATTTCAATAGGAGATTTTTTTATATCAGCAACTATCTGTGCGCCTTCTTCCAAAACTATCTCAGGATTTTCTGTCAATAAACCAACTAATTGTTTTCTATCTTCTCTAATGGTATCAGATCTATATAATGATCTTTTTCCAATAAAATCATATTTCTTTTTGCTTACTATCCAATCCATCTGTAAATCAATTGGTGTTAGTGTTGCATCAGTGTCTTGACCAACTATTATAAAACCTTTTTCTGCTCTTAATAAGTGCATCGTTTCAGTTCCATAGGGAGTAATATTAAAATCTTTACCTGCTTCCATACATTTTTCCCAAACAGACTTACCATAGTTTGCTTGGATATTAATTTCATAACTATGTTCCCCAGTAAAACTAATTCTCATTACTCGACATTTAATGTTGTCTATATTTGCATTTTTGAATGACATATGTGGAAACTTTTCATCAGAAAGATCTAAATCAGGAATAACTTTTGAAACAATTTTTTTACTATTAGGTCCACAAACACTTATTGTAGCAAAATGATCAGTTACAGATGATAAATAGACATCTAATTCAGGCCATTCTGTCTGAAGATAATCTTCAAGTTTTCCTAACACGTTAGCTGCACCGCCAGTAGTAGTGGTCATGATATAATGATTTTCACCCAATCTAGTTGTAACGCCATCATCATAAACCATTCCATCTTCATTTAACATTAAACCATAACGACATTTACCTACAGCTAGTTTTGACCAAGCGTTAGTATAAACACGATTTAAAAATTCTGAGGCATCAGTACCTTGAATATCAATCTTTCCTAATGTAGATGCATCTAGAATACCCGCTGAGTCTCTCGCAGCTTTACTTTCTCTTTGTACTGCTTGATGCATATTTTCATTATCCTTTGGATAGTACCAAGCTCTTTTCCATTGACCAACGTTTTCAAATTCAGCGTTGTTGACAACATGCCAATCATGTATTGGAGTACGTCTAAATATATCAAAAAATTCTCCTACATTTCTTCCAACAATAGTTCCAAAAGTCAGAGGTGTATAAGGAGGTCTAAAAGTTGTAGTTCCGTGTTCACCCATTTTAGTTCCCGCTGTTTCTGAGATAATTCCAAGAGCATGCATATTACCAAGTTTACCCTGATCAGTTCCCATACCAGTAGTAGTGTATCTTTTTACATGTTCTATAGATCTAAAACCTTCTCTTAAAGCTAATTTAATATCTTTTGCAGTTGCATCGTTTTGATAATCAACAAAAGATTTTGTTTTCCCTATGGATTTATCAGATGGTAATAACCAAATATTTCTCTTTGATTGATTTAAACCTGAGATTGTTTCAACAGTTTTGTACTCAGAATTATCAATATCAAGAAACTTTTTAATAGAAGACAAGGTATTCTTTATTATTTCCTCTAAACCAAAATCTCCATTACAAGATCCAATACTTATTTGATCTGAAGGATAAATATTAGGTATAAATACTTGGTCTTCTTCTCTAAATTTTAATTTACCTCCCGATTGTGTAAACAAATGCACTGCTGGGGTCCAACCGCCAGATACACCTAAACAATCACAATTCAACTTAGTTTTGTCACCAACAACTGTTTGACCATCTTTTGAAAGTTTCATGATGGATATCTTATTTATTCTTCTATATCCGTAGGTATCAACAACAGTATAACCTTTATAAATTTTGATATTATTTTTTTCAACTTCGTATGAAATTTTAGAGTCAATTTGTTCTCTATTATCAATTATTGCATTAACTTTAATTCCTCTTTGAATTAAACTCATGGCTGTTTCATATGCTGTATCGTTATTGGTAAAAAGGATATTATTTTCACCACAAGCCACACCATATAAATCAATATATTTTTTAATTGCTGAAGATAACAATATCCCTGGACGATCATTATTATCAAATATTAAAGGTCTCTCTATAGAGCCAGTAGCTGAGATTACTTTTTTAGCTCTAATTTTTAATAATCTTTGTCTTACTTTATTTTCTCTTTGATTAATCGGTAAATGATCAGTGAGATTTTCACAAGCCAATAAAAAATTGTATCCATGAAATGCTGCGACGCTAGTTCTTGTTTTTATTTCTAAATTTTCTAATTTAGATATTTCGTTGATTTCTTTTTCTAACCATGAACTTGTTATTTGATTATTAATCTTTGAAAATTCTGAATTATCATAAATAGAGGATCCACCCAAATAAGATTTTTCATCAACTAAAAGCGTCTTAAAACCATTTTTAGCAGCCATCTTAGCTGCCATTATTCCTGATATACCTGCTCCGATAACCAAAACATCACAATGAATATATTTATGTTCATATATGTCTGGATCAGGTACTTTAGGTGATTTACCTAAACCTGCAGATTTTCTGATAAAATATTCATATTTTTCCCAGAAACTTGCAGGCCACATAAAAGTTTTATAATAAAAACCTGCGGGCAAGATAGGGGATAATAGATTATTAATTCCCCCAATATCAAAATTAACGCTAGGCCAACAATTTTGACTAGATGCAACTAAACCTTCATAAATTTCAACCTCTGTAGCTCTTACATTTGGTTCAGTTCTTGAGGAATTATCATGTAATTGAATAATTGCATTTGGTTCTTCAGAACCTGATGTCATAATTCCTCGAGGTCTATGATATTTGAAACTTCTTCCAACAAGATGAATGCCATTAGCCAATAAAGCTGATGCTAGAGTATCACCTTTAAAACCAAAATATTTTTTGTTATTAAACTTAAAAGAAACTCGATAAGTTTCATCAATAAGTTTGCTTGTTTTAAATCTTAAATTATTAGACATCTTATTTTACCGGTGGTTTTTCACCCATTTTGTATATAGCTTTTATTTGGTCGTTTGAAGTATCCCTAACCATATTGAACCATTTTCTACAACCATGAGCATGATTCCATCTCTCAAACTGAATTCCTTTTATATTTTTTCTCATGAATAAATACTCTGCCCATTCATCATCACTTAGTTCTGTAGGTTGTTTTGGTCTTACTATATGAGCTTCGCCGCCTGCTTTAAATTCGCTTTGTTCTCTCTCACCACAAAAAGGACAATTAATTAAAAACATTAGTGTGCAACTGCAGCCGCACCGTGTTCATCAACTAGATCACCACTTACAAATCTATTTATATTAAAGGCAGCGTTTAATTTATGAGGTTCATCATTTGCAATTGTATGAGCAAATAAATCTCCAGAACCAGGTGTTGCTTTGAAACCTCCTGTTCCCCAGCCACAATTAAAATATAAACCTTTAATTGATGTTTTACTTATAATTGGGCTTGCATCAGGGCATATATCAACTATTCCACCCCACTGACGAAGCATTCTCATTCTGCTAAATATTGGATATAGTTCTAAAATTGCACTTAAAGTTCCTTCCACAATATCATGACTTCCTTTTTGAGAGTAAGATACATAATCATCAGTTCCTGCTCCAATAACCAATTCTCCCTTATCAGATTGGCTAATATATGCATGAACAGCGTTAGACATTACAACTGTATCTATTATTGGTTTTACTGGCTCAGACACTAAAGCTTGAAGTGGTTTACTTTCCAAAGGTAATTTCAATCCAGCCATATTCGCTATTACACTGGAGTGACCAGCTGCTACTACTCCAATTTTTTTTGTTTTGATAAATCCTTTAGTTGTTTCAATTCCTTCAACTGTGTCACCATTTCTTTTTATTCCTTTTACTTCACAATTTTGAATAATATCAACACCCATTTCATCAGCACCTCTTGCATAACCCCAAGCAACAGCATCATGCCTAGCTGTACCAGCTCTTCTCTGAAGGGTTCCACCTAAAACTGGATAACGAATATCCTGTGATGTATTTATGATTGGACAAAATTTTTTAACTTCCTCAGTATTTAAATAAACTGCATCAATACCATTTAATCTATTTGCATGAGTTCTTCTTTTTAAATCTCTAACATCTTGCAAATTATGCGCAAGGTTCATTACTCCTCTTTGACTAAACATAACGTTATAATTTAATTCTTGAGATAATCCTTCCCAAATTTTAAGAGCATGATCATATAGACCTGCACTTGCATCCCATAAATAGTTTGATCTTATTATAGTAGTATTTCTTCCAGTGTTACCTCCACCAATCCAGCCTTTTTCTACTACAGCTATGTTTTTAATATCATGTTTTTTTGCAAGATAATAAGCCGTAGCTAATCCATGACCTCCACCACCAATTATAATGATATCATATTCTTTTTTTGGCTTTGGATCACCCCATGCTTTTTGCCAGTTTTCGTGGTAAGAAAAAGCATTTTTTATTAAAGAAAAGATTGAATACTTGTTTTTCATAGTCAATGTTTACTTTATAAGTTAATTATTTTCAATATTCTTAAATTTCGCAGGTATTGAATAATTGGAACAAATGATTGATTTTTCTAAAACATATACAGTAAAAATTATTGCTTTTTTATTGATCTTATTGGTCATATCACCTCCATTTAATACATGGGAAAAATTGATATTACTCAGCTTATCAAGCACAGTTATCTTTTTTTCAAAAATATCGCAAAAAGATTCCCATAGCAAGATTCTGTATATTTTGTTTTTTTTATTTTTATTTATTTTACAAAATTTTTTTTCAAAAAATTATGTAATAGTTAATCACGTTGTTTTACCTACTTCATTTACAAATGATTTTGATTATATAAAAAAGACTTTTCCAGAAGATTTTGAAAAAATTTTAAAAAAAAGATTAAAGAAATTAGAAAATGAAGAAAAATTATTTAAAAATATTTTTCAGCCTGGTTATGGAAAGAAGTCTACACTTTTCAAAGATTATGCTTTTCAATCTGAAAATCTGTGGTCAAAAGTTGAGGAAGGAAAAATTGTACTTATTCATAAAAATATGAATTTTTGGGATTTTGGTCCTTCTGCATTAAATGATACAAATTTAAATTTTGGAGATCCCCAAAAAAAAAATTATAAAAATAATCTTATTTTTCCTACGTTAATAAAGTTGAACTTCTCAATAGATAATCAAGACTCTAATCTATGTTTTATTGGCAACTTGATTTTTAAGAAAAATAATAAATTTGATCTACTAGAAAATAAATCACGCAAGTGTGTTAAAATAGACTCTAAAGCAGATTATTTTTTTTTAGATTATAAACGAGATTTAGAAATTGATATTAAAAAAAACATCCTATACGAAAATAGTTATTATATATATACTTTTTTATCTGTTTTGTTAATTTCTTTAGTTCTGGTCTTTTCTTTTAATATAAATAAATTATTTTTATTTTTTTCTATATCCTTTTATTTTGTTTTATTTATATATTTAAAATTTAGTCCCAATTCTATCTCTGCTTTTTCAGAAACCTTTTATTTTGATAGAGGAATGGATGGAATGGCACACTATGGTTTTTCTAGAATAATATTGAATAATCTTTTTTTAGGAAACATATATGAAAGTTTAAGAGGAGCAGAAGATGTCTTTTATTATATGCCTCTTTCTAGATATTTAAATGCTTTTTTTTCAATTTTCTTTGGGGATAATGTTCTTGGAAATATTTATTTAATTTCTTTTTTTCCTATCGTTATTTACAAACTTTTTGCATTATTTTTGAAAGATTCACTATCACAAATTTTGACAATTATTTTTATTTTCTTACCTATTTTTGAGTCACTGGGTTTTGCTATTATAAATTACATAAATTTTACAGTAGATGGTTATGGTGAGGGAATTTGTTACTTTTTTTTAACTTTAATAATTTACCTTTTTTTAAAAAACGAAAAAAAAGTTAATTTATTCTTCATAGGTTTTTTGTCTTTTTTAACAATTGGATTAAGACCTAACTATTTGGCCTTTATTACTCCTTTTTTAACATTTTATACTATATATATATTTATTAAAAAAGACGACATTTTAGATTTTGGTAAAAATATTTTTTTTTTATTTTTAGGAGGATCTTTTATATTTCTTATTCCATTACATAATTACATTTATTCCAATGAAATTATTCTTTTGATAGAAAATCAGAATATAGATAATAGCTTACATATTACATTTGATGATTACATAAGCCTCATCAAATCTTTAAATATTAGTGAAAATATGGGTATTTTTAAACACCTAAAACATTATATTAAAATTTATGAGATATGGTTTTTTATAATTTTATTAAATTTATTCTTCATTTTTAATTTTAGACTAGATATTAAGATTAAGATTTTATCTTTTTCTCTCATATTTATGCATTTTTCTTTTTTATTTTTCTTAGGTGATCCAAGATATTCTATGGGGGCTTGGTTACTATCGTTTATTGTTTTTGTTAATGTATTTTTTAATATATATTACCCTTATCTAAGCAACAGGATCTTTTCTGCCAAACAATAGATTAAGGTAAAGAGATATTTAGATCTTAATTCTTTAAATTTAAATTTTGAAACTCCATCTTTTCTTCCATACCAGTTTATAGAAATAATTTCATAATTTAATTTTCTATTAATTATTTTTAATGGTAATTCTAAAAATACGTTAAAACTTTCAGAAACAATCGGTTCAATTTTTAAAAGGGAATCTTTTTTGTAAATTTTAAAAGCATTTGTGTAATCGTTATACATATTTAAGTAAACTAAACTTACAAAATAATTAAAAATTCTATTCAAAATTAACTTAAATTTCGGGTAATCATAAATTTTAGATTTCTGAAGAAATCTAGAACCAAATACAGCATCTAAATCGTTATCCTTTATTGTTGAATAATAACGATTTAAATCTTCTAAATCATCTGAGCCATCACACATTAAGATCGATAGGTATTTTCCATTTGAGTGCATTATACCATTTCTTACAGACTCTCCTAATCCTTTAACTTTATTTTTAATTAACTTTATTTTATTATTTTCTTTTTGAAAATTTTTGATTACGTTCACTGTACCGTCTACGCTAAAATCATCTATAAATAATATTTCATATCCAACTTTAATTTTCGAATTTATAGACTCAACGATATTAGAAATATTGTTCTCCTCATTTTTAACTGGTATTATAATTGTTAAATCCATATAATTAAATATGCTTATATTAATTCCAGGTGGATGCGGATTTATAGGATCCAGTCTAGCAATTTATTTAAAGCAAAGAATCAAAAATTCTGTTGTTATCACAGTTGATAATTTATCAAGAAATACATCATATTTAAACCATAAAAGATTGAAAGATTATAATATTAAGAATTTTAAATTAAATTTATCGACAAATAATTGTTTAAATAAATTAAAAAGCATAAAAAAAAAAATTAATCTTATCATTGATTGTTGTGCGGAGCCTTCTGTGGAATTATCAAAGAAAAACCCCAAATTAGTTTTTGATTCAAATTTGAGGTCTACATTAAATTTATTAGAAATTGCAAGAATTAATAAATCTAAGATTATTTATCTTTCAACATCACGGGTATATTCAATTAATAAAATTAACAATTTATTTACGAATATAAATTTTAAAACTAAATTAAAAAAGATAATAAAAATTAATGAGAAATTTTCGAAAGAATCACCTATTTCATTTTATGGTTTTACTAAATTAAGTTCAGAGAAATTAATAAAAGAATATTCATATCTTTATAATATTAAATATCTTATCAATAGATTTGGTGTTGTATCAGGTTATGGTCAGTTTGGTAGACAAGATCAAGGATTTGTAAGTATGTGGCTTTGGAGACACATAAACAAAATCCCTATAATATATCAGGGTTATGGTGGTTATGGAAACCAAGTAAGAGATATACTAGATATAAATGATTTATGTTCACTAATAAGAGAACAAATTTCCAAAATTTCCAAGATAAATAATCAAATATTTAATATTGGTGGCGGACCAAATAATGCAGTTTCATTAAAAGAATTAACTAAGTACTGTGAAAATATTACAAGAAATAAGTTAAAGTTCAAAAAGAAAAATAAAACTTCTAATTATGATTTACGTTATTTTGTAACTGATAATAAAAAAATTTATTCAAAATATAAATGGAGAGTTAGTAAAAAATTAAATACTATTATAGATGAAACGTTTCAAAGCTTGATTAAAAATAAAAAAGCCTTAAAAAAGCTCATATAATGTCAATGGTTTTAATTACAGGCTCTAACGGTTTAGTTGGATCAGAGTCTGCTTTTTTTTTTCTAAAAAAAGGTTTTGATGTAATAGGAATAGATAACAACCTTAGAAAAGATTTTTTTGGAAAAGATGGAGATACTAAATGGATTCAAAAAAGACTAAACAAATATAAAAAGTATACTCAGTATGATTTTGATATTAGAGATAAAAAAAAAATACGAAATATTTTTGAAAAGTTCAATAAAGATATTTCGATAATTATTCATGCAGCAGCTCAACCATCTCATGATTTTGCTAAAGACAATATTTTTTTAGATTTTGAAATCAATGCATTAGGTTCCTTGAATATTTTTGAATATACACATAAGTATTGCCCTAATGCAAAAGTTATTCATTTGTCTACTAATAAAGTTTATGGAGATAACCCAAATAGAATCAAATTGGTTGAAAAAAAGACTAGATATGAACCGTTGTCAAAATCTTTCTTAAGAAAAGGTATAAATGAAAGTTTTAATATCGATAATTCAATACATAGTTTTTTTGGTGTTTCAAAAACATACGCTGATATTCTTGCACAAGAGTATGGGAAAAATTATGGTTTGAAAATTGGAGTTTTTAGAGCTGGATGTTTGACTGGACCAAATCACTCTGGTGCTGGATTACATGGTTTCTTATCTTTTTTAGTTAAGTCATGCTTAAAAAACAAATCTTACAATATCATTGGTTATAAAGGCAAACAGGTTAGAGATAATCTACATAGTTATGATTTAATTAACGCTTTTTGGGAATTTATTAAAAAACCAAAACCTGGTGAAGTTTATAATATTGGTGGTGGAAAATATTCTAACTGCTCAGTAATAGAAGCTATTAGTCATATAGAAAAAAGATTAAACTTAGAAATTAAGAAAAAATATTTAAAAAAAAATAGAGTAGGTGATCACATTTGGTATATTTCTGATTTGTCAAAGTTCAAAAAAGATTATCCAAAATGGTCAGTTTCATATAATAGTAAGTCAATAATTGATGAAATTATTGATATATTTAGTTAAGTCATATAAATGATTATAAATCAGTTATTGGAAAAGTGGGTGAGAGGCTTAAACCAGTCGTTTGCTAAATGACCGTGCGAGGAAACTTGTACCGAGGGTTCGAATCCCTCCTTTTCCGCCATTCCTTTAAACATATTTAGGTTTTAAATAATTTTCTTAATTTATCATTAATTCTTAAAGAGATTGTTTCCCAATCATTTATTTCATCAGTTTTTATTATTTCCAGATTGTCATAAAAACATTTTTCTTTTAACTCTATATGCCATCTCCAATCTGGGTTAGAGTTGAGTAAGAGTAAAGTCTTAGTTTGCATCGTCGACGCGAGGTGTGTCATTGAAGTATCAACAGAAATCAATAAATCTATATTATTCAGAATAGATATAGTGTCAAAAAAGCTCTTATCTCCAAGATCGATTTGTTCTGAAAAATCTGTAACATAATCCTGTAAATTATTGAGTTTAATTTCTGTTGAAAAATTATCTTTCTGTAAACTTATAAAAGAGTAATTATTATTTTTAATTAAATCACTGAAATATTTAATAGGAATAGATCTTTGTTGATCATCGATAAATTTTTCGTTACCTTTCCATTGAATTGCAATTATGGGTTTTCTTAATTTCTCAAGTTTTTTTTTCCAATTTAAATTATTAGATTTATCGATTGGAATATAAGGGATACATTTTTGAAATTTATTTTCGATTTTGTAATGAATATATGGTAAAGTTAATAAATATTGATAAAAATCAATTTTATCAACTTCAGCTAAATTATCCATGACTCTACATGGAAAATCTTTAAAAAGATGTGAGATTTTTTTATTTATGTAAAAAATTATATTACAATTGAATTTTTCTTTTAACCAATAAATATACCTTGCAAACTGTAAATTATCACCAATACCTTGTTCACTTAGAATTAATATTGTTTTACCATCTAATTTTTCCTCAAACCATTCTTTACAATTAAAATTTTGGATTAAATGGTTTATAATTTTTAACTTATCCAGTTGCCTCTTTTTTCTTGCTTCATAAAAATAAAAACCTTTTTCGTAATTATGTAAAGCAAAATAACATTTACTTAAGCCAATTTTTGCAATTGTGTGATCCTTCACTAATTCTAATACTTTATTATAATTATTAATTGACTCATCATAATTCTTAATTTGAAATAAACAGTTTGCCAAATTCAAAATTGATTGTTGGTGATTTTTTTTAATAACCAAACATTCATTAAATATTCTAATTGCCTTTTCAAAATTTATTTGTTTCGAATAACAAATTCCTAGATTATTCAGAGCATTTATATTTTTTGGTTCTTTTAATAATATTTCTTTGAAGTTTTTTTTAGCTTTTGAATATTCTTTATTAAATAAATAAATCAGAGCGAGATGATATTTAGCTAGTAAATTTTGATTATTTATTTTTAACGTTTTATCAAAATATTTTATTGACTTATTAATATCTTTTTCCTGAAAATAAACAAGTCCTAAGTTTAGGTTTGTCATTTCATGATTATTATCTATTTCAAGAATCTTAAAAAAATATTTTTTTGCATTATCAGTTTTATTTCTTTTAATTTCTATAATACCTAAATAAAAAAAAGCGATTAATTGTGTTTTTTTTTCACTTAGCAAATATTTAAAACACTTCTCAGCTTGGTTTATTTTATTTTCGTTAAAAAGTTTAATTCCTAAATTTAATTTTTTCTGTAAAAACGATTGATCAGTATCCATATTTAGTACAGTGGATCATCTTTGAAAAAATTTTTTATCTTTAAAGGTTTCTGTTCTAAAATATATCTATATACATTATAATTTTCCAAAACCCTTTGAACATAATTTCTAGTTTCTTTAAATTTAATTAATTCTATCCAGTTTATATAATCGATTTGATTTTTTTGAGGATTTTTGTTTATTTTTTTCCAATATCTTACTCTTTTAGGCCCAGCGTTGTAAGCCGCAATAGCAAAAGGATATGCTCCATCGTACTCTAGGAGTAATCCTGCAATATAATGAGATCCAAGATTAATATTATATTCTGCATCCTTGGTTAATCTAGATTTTGAATAGGGAAGCTTTGCTTGTTTAGCTACTACTTTTGCAGTGTAAGGCATCAATTGCATTAACCCTTTCGCACCAGCATGACTATTAGCACTTAAGTCAAATTCACTTTCTTGTCTGATAATTGATAAAATAAATGCAGTTTCAGGAATTTTTCTCCCATTAATATATTTGGGTGTGCTAATAATTGGGTAATTGTATTTGTTATGAAATCTTTTTTCATAGGAAGCAATTTTTGCGATTTGAATAGCAAAATCAAATCTGTCGATGCTGGTTGCTAGTTGTGCTGCTAATATTTCGCTTCCACTTTCTATATTATCATTAGCTAGGTGTCTAAGTATATGTTTGGTGTATTTATCATCATTAAGCTCATCAAGAAGATAAATTGTTTTTACTAAATCTTTTTTAAAAAAATAATCTTTATATTCTTTTGATACTTCTAAATCTTTTGATAGTTCAAAATTTTTATCAGGACTTATCTCCATAAATGCCAATTGACCATAATAGGTGGTTAAAAATTTCGCAGCTTTTTCAAACCATTGAGTAGCTAAATTTTGTTCACCAAGTTTTTGATATGTTTTTGCTAACCAATAAGCCCCACGGGATACACTTATAGGATAACCTACATTGTAATAAAAATTTTCAAAATGATCCTTTGCTAACAAAGGATCATTCAAAAAACTTAGTGCTATCCATCCACTCATCCATTCAGCTGCTGCATATTCAGGTCCCTCGGTTAATGCATGATTACTTGATACTTTATAAGCCAATTCAAACTTTTTTTTATAGATAAGAGATCTCGAAATTATTTCTCTCTCAATCCACCATTTATCAGGTCGAACAAGATAATCTTTTGTATTGTTAATCTTTAATAAAATTTCCAGAGAACTATCAACTCTACCTCTTTTCCGTCTCCATTTTAACCTGTCATAATTTAACCCTGCATCGTTTCTAAATTTAGTAGGTACTTTTGCAATAGCATTATCTACTCCATATGACTTACTCATCAAAAGTTGCCTTGCTGTATATAAGAGCTGATAATCTTTTGGTAAATATCTTAAAAGTCTTTTTAAATCCCAGTATTTATTATTCCAGGCAAGGTAATCAGCTCTTTTGATATAATCATCTGAATTTAGATATTTTTTAAATTTTTTTCTATAAAATTTAAGTTCAGATCTGCTTAGTTCAGCTGTTACCCATCCTTCTTTAATTAAAGATGTTCCTTTTTGCTTATTGCCCAGTAAAATGAAGCTTTCGCCCAATATCATTTTTCCAAAACCACTTAGTGGTTCAGTAGTTTCAAACCAACTAATAATCTTTTTTGGTGACACATTATCTGTCGAAAGTTTATGTTCTGCTAAATATTTAATTCTACCTATTCTTGGGTAATCCTCATTCGCATCAATAAATGCTTTATACTCATAATATGAGGCTTTGTTTCCTTTTGTTAAGAGGTGTCTCCATTGTATAAAATTATAAATTGATTTATCCCTTGCTCTTTTTGAAGTTTTTAAAGCAGATGTCCACTTTGCTTGTTTCATCTCACTCAAAGCTTTTTTTGCTAAAGCGAAATCTTTTTTACTGTAATATTTTGATTTTTTAACAGGATCCTCTTTTTTGACTCCTGCTATCAAAGGTTTTTTTTTAGGTAAAATAACGCCTAAATTACTTTTTTTCTTTGTGACCTTTTTGTAATTAGGCTCTTTTTGTTGGTTTTTATTAACTTTTTTAGTTGATGGTTTTTGTAAAGGTTTTAAGACATCTATTAATAACTTTTGTTCTTTCCCCTTTATACTTTGAATAGGCTTTTTTAATGGGATTATTTCTGCAAAAACTTCAACAGATTGATTAAAAATTGTAAACAAACTAATAATTAACAAGAATTTTTTAAACATATTCTTTTACTATATGAATCTTTAAACTATGTTATAAGTACTTATGTTTAAAGGATCAAATGTTGCTTTAGTCACTCCATTTAAAAATAATCAACTTGATGAAGAAAATTACATAAAGATAATACATTTTCATATCGAAAATGGAACAAATGGTCTAGTACCCGCTGGCACGACAGGAGAGTCTCCAACTTTAAGTCATGACGAGCATCAAAAAGTAATTGAATTGTGTGTAAAAGAGAGTAGTGGTAAATTACCTGTTATTGCAGGAACTGGATCCAATTCCACAGTTGAGGCAATTTCTTTAACAAAACATGCTGAAAAAATAGGGGCAAACGGAGCTCTTATTGTTACTCCATATTATAATAAACCAACACAAGAAGGTTTGTATCAACATTACAAGGCTATAAATGATAATTGTGGAATACCAATCCTGATTTATAATATTCCAGGAAGATCAGTTATTGATATGTCTGTTGACACGATGGCAAGATTATTTGAATTAAAAAATATTGTTGGTGTAAAGGATGCTACGGGCGACTTAAATCGGGTAAATCAAACATTAGAGAAAATGGGAAAAGAATTTATTCAATTAACTGGAAATGATGATAATGCAATGGAATTTAATAAAAGAGGAGGCGTTGGAGCTATAAGTGTGACAGCCAATATAGCACCCAAATTATGCTCTAAGTTTCAAGAAAGTTCTTTAAAAGATGATGATAAATCAATTTCAGAAACTGCAAATTTGAATGAAATATTGCAGCCTTTGCATAATGCAATGTTTGTCGAGAGTAATCCAAGTCCAGTTAAATATGCTGCAAAATTATTAAATCTTTGTAATGATGATGTCAGACTTCCGCTTGTTAAAGTTACAGAAAAAACAAAAGATATTATCAAAAAAGCACTCCGTTCATCTAAGTTGATTTGATGATGAAAAAAACCAATCAAGGTTTAAAAATAATCTGTTTAAACAGAAAAGCCAGTTTTAATTTTTTTTTTGAAAATCTCTTAGAGGCTGGAATCGTTTTAAAAGGTTCGGAGATCAAATCTTTGAGGCAAGGCAAAGTTAATATCGCAGACTCCTATGCTGTTGAAAAAAATGGAGAAATTATTCTAATTAATTCCCATATTGCATCTTATAAACAAGCAAGTTATACAAATCATAAACCACTAGATGAAAGAAAACTTTTACTAAATAAAAAAGAAATAAATAAACTTATAGGTAAAATGCAAAGAGAAGGTTTCACAATAATTCCAACAAAAATGTATTTTAAGAAAGGTAAGGCCAAAATTGAGTTAGCTATTGCTAAAGGAAAAAAACAATTTGATAAGAGAGCTGCGATTAAAAGAAGAGATTGGAATCGTGATAAAGCAAGATATGTTAGAAAAACAAGCTAAAATTATTTATTTGAGTGTTGGTTCTAATCTCGGCAACAGAAAAAAAAATATAGAAAAAACTAAATTCAAGTTATATTCCAAAGGTATAAATATAATTAAATCCTCAAATTATTATGAAACTTTGTCTTGGCCAAATATAAATAATCCAAAATTTTACAATATTATCTTAAAAGTTTCATCAAATCTAAAAATATTAGAATTATTAAAAATTTGTAAGCAGATAGAAACATCCTTAGGAAGAAAAAAAGCACCTAAAAATTCACCACGCACATGTGATATTGATATTATCGACTATAATCAAAAAATTATTGTAAACGGTATAAATGTTCCCCATCCCAGAATGCACCTTAGAAACTTCGTATTAATACCATTATTCGAAATAGAAAAAAATTGGAGATACCCAAATTCCAAACAATATATAAGAAATCTTATTTTTTCTTTATCAAATAGTGACATTAGATCTATTAAACTTGTCTAAATTAATGATATAAACAAGAATGTTAAATCCTCAAGAACTTATTAACAAAGTCAAAAATTATAATAAATTTTTGAATCCAGAAAAATTAAATAAAGCTTACGATTTTGCGGTTAAAGCGCATAAGAACCAAAAAAGAGCTTCGGGAGATCCTTATTCTGTTCATCCAATTGAGGTAGCAAATATTTTAACAGATTTAAAGTTGGACAGTGCAACAATAACAACCGGTTTATTACACGATACTATAGAAGATACTTATGCAACATATGAGACAATCAAAGGAGAATTTGGAATTGAAGTAGCTGATTTAGTTGATGGAGTTACAAAAATTTCTGTATTTGAAAATACTGCATCACCGAACTCAAAAGCGGAAAACTTTAGAAAATTAATTTTAGCTACATCAAAAGATATAAGAGTTTTATTAGTTAAAATTGCAGATCGGCTGCATAATATGAGAACTATTAAAGCAATTAAAAAAAAAGATAAAAGACAAAGAATAGCTCAGGAAACAATGGAGATATATGCACCTCTTGCTGACAGAATGGGTATGCACAGAATTAGGGATGAATTAGAGGATTTATCTTTTGAAATTTTGAACAATGATGCAAGGTCATTAATTCAAAAACGATTAGATGAAATAAAATTAAATAAAAAAAATATTTTTGAAACGTTATCAAATGAAATTAACAGATTATTATTTAAGAATAATATTCAGTCAAAAATTTTTGGTCGAGAGAAAACTCCTTTTTCAATTTGGAGAAAAGTTCAAAAAAAAAGAGTCTCATTAGAGCAAATTACAGACATTATTGGATTTAGAATTATTCTAAATAATATAGATGATTGCTATAAAACTTTAGGGATACTTCATAAGGAATGGAATTGTATACCAGGAAAATTTAAAGATTATATATCATCACCAAAAATTAATGGATATAAGTCAATACACACGGCAGTAATTGGTTCTTACAAAAAACCAATTGAAATTCAAATAAGAACAAAAAGGATGCACGATTTTGCTGAACGAGGAATAGCATCTCACTGGCAATATAAATCTTCGGAAAAATATAACTCTTTAACCTGGAAAGAGTATGATTGGTTAAAAGATTTAGTTGAGATTATTGAAAAAAATGAAAATCCAGAACATTCCTACGAATACACTAAAATGCAAATGTTCCAAGAAAATGTCTTTTGTTTTACACCTAAAGGATCTGTGATTAAGTTGCCAAAAAACGCAACTCCAATTGATTTTGCATATGCAGTACACACAAAAATAGGTGATACGGCCGTTGGTTGTGAGATTAATGGTAACAAAGGTGAATTACAAAGTATTTTAAGAAATGGGGATACGGTAAGAATTATAACATCCAAAAATAATTCACCCTCACTACATTGGATACCGATTACTAAAACAGGTAAGGCTAGATCTGCTATTAGAAAGTATTGGCATGATAGAGGAGAAAAAAAACAAGAAAGAGTAAAAAAATACAATACCACTCTATGGATTTCTTTACCTGACAAACCAGGTCAATTAGGTAATGTTAGTTCACTCATAGGACAACATAAATTAAATATATCAAATCTTGAGATGGTTGGAAAAAACCCAAATTATATTAATTTCAAGTTTCAACTTATAATAAGAGATCTTAAAAATTTTACTAATTTTATTGCAGAGCTTAAACAAAAAGGTATAAAATTTAAGATAATCAGACACGAAGATAAAAGAAATGCTTTCACACAAAAAATCCTTAAATATTTTAAGAGAAACTGACGCGCTTTTAGAAGGACATTTTGTACTATCTTCAGGACTTCACTCTTCAAAATATATTCAATGTGCAAAACTTCTAAGTTATCCCCATAAAGCTGAAAAAATATGTAAATCTTTAGCAAGAAAGATCAAAAAAAATTTTATTAAATTTGATCTTATCTTATCTCCAGCAATGGGAGGTATAATAATTGGTTATGAAATAGGTAGAATTTTAAAGAAAGAAACTATTTTTTGCGAAAGAGTAAGAGGTAAATTCACACTTAGAAGAGGATTCAAGATAAGAAAAGGTTCAAAGGTTTTAATAATTGAAGATGTGATTACGACAGGGAAGTCTAGTATTGAGTGTGTTAAATTAATAAAAAAAGCTAAAGCAAAATTAGTTGGATTTGCCTCTATAATTGACAGGTCTAACAAAAAGAAACTTAAAATAAAAAAAAAAATTATTTCTCATATAAAAATAGATGTGCCAATTTTTGATAAAAAAAAAATACCAGATAGTTTAAAACTTATTCCTATAACAGTGCCAGGGAGTAGATTTACAAAGTGAAACGTTTAGGGGTAAATATAGATCATGTAGCAACTTTGAGAAATGCTAGAGGTGAAAATCATCCAGATCCAGTCTACTCTGCTAAGTTTGCTAAAAAAGTTGGAGCAGATTCAATTACAATTCACTTAAGAGAAGACAGAAGACATATAAATGATACTGATGCTAAAAGAATCTGTTCTATAAAAGGGTTGCTAGTAAATTTAGAAATATCAACAAATTCAGACATTGTTAAAAATGCAATGAAAATAAAGCCTAATTTTATTTGTATTGTGCCTGAAAAAAGAAAAGAAATAACCACTGAAGGTGGTTTAGATTTGATTAAAAACAAAACCAAAATACAAAACATAATAAAAAAATTTAAAAGATTGAATATTAGAACAAGTCTTTTTGTTAATCCTTCTTTGAAAGATATTAGAATATCAAAAGCAATTAATGCTGATTGTGTTGAAATTCATACAGGTAAATTATCTAGTTTAGTTAAAACAGGAAAAAGCTTTTCAAAAGAATTAAAGAGAGTTAAAGATTGTTCTTTTCTTGCAAATAATTTAGGAATAGAGGTTCATGCAGGACATGGTCTTGACTACAAAACAACAAAAATCCTAACTAAAATAAATGAGATAAAAGAGTTTAACATTGGACATTTTATAATAGGGGAGTCAGTTTTTTTGGGTTTAAATAATGTGATTAAAAAATTTAAGACTATAATTAAGTAACATGAAAATTTTAGGTGTAGGCGTAGATATAGTCAAAAATGATAGACTTAAAACCATAGCACGAAAAAAAAATTTCCTTTTACGAACTTTTACTAAAAATGAAATAAATTTTTCTACAAAAAAAAAAACAAAAATACCTTTTTTTGCAAAAAGATTTGCAGCGAAAGAGTCTTTTTCTAAATCCTTAGGTACTGGTATTCGAGGTGATCTTAACTTTAAAGACATTGAGATTTTAAATGATAAATTAGGTAAACCCTATTTTCGAAAAACAAAAAAAATTAACAATCTTATTTATAAAAGATTTAAAGTAAAAAAGTATAATTTGTATCTTTCAATTTCTGATGAAAAAGACTATTCAATAGCATTTACAATTATTCAAAAACAATAATGTTTAATAAAAATTTTTTAATCGAAAACACTAAAACATTGTTTTATGCATTAGTAATAGCCATTTTTATTAGGTCTATAATTATTCAACCATTTTATATACCGTCCTCATCAATGGAGCCCAATCTTTTGGTTGGTGATAGATTATTTGTTAGCAAATATTCTTTTGGTTACAGCAAACATTCTTTTCCATTTAGTCCTCCTATATTTAAAGGAAGAGTCTTTTTTAATGAGCCTAAAAGAGGCGATGTTGTTGTCTTTAAAACTCCAGCAGATAATAGAACTGATTATATAAAAAGATTAATTGGACTTCCGGGAGATAAAATTCAGTTTATAAATTCCGAATTGTATATAAATAATAATATAATTTTTAGAAATAAAACATTAAATAAAGATAAAATTTTTTGTGGAAATAAAAGAGTGGATGTTTTTTCTTTCAAAGAAAAATTGCCTAATGGCTATGACTATAAAACGGTTTATTTTAAAAATGGATCTTTTAAAAATTCTGATATTTTTGTTGTGCCCAAAGATAACTACTTTTTTTTAGGAGATAATAGAGATTGTTCCAAAGATAGCAGATATTTATCAAGCGTAGGTTATGTTCATAAAGATAATTTAGTAGGCAAGGCACAGTTTATTTTCTTTTCATCAGACAGATCCTTTGGAAGTATTTTTCATTTTTGGAAATGGAATCAGTCTATTAGATTTGATAGATTTTTTAAAAAGATTAGATAATGAAAATACTTTATAACAGTCTTGAAAAAAAATTAGGTATAAATTTTAAAGATAAGAATCTTTTAGTAAAATCACTAACACATAAAAGTTTTAATAATCAACATAACAATGAAAAAATTGAATTTTTAGGAGACAGAGTTTTGGGTTTGGTGATTGCTAAAAAACTTTTAGAAATTTATCCAAATGAGAAAGAGGGTGTATTAGATAAAAAATTCGCATCACTTGTTAACAGAAGAACCTGTTTACAAATTGCGAATGAAATTGAATTAGAAAAATATATATTAATTTTTAGACCCAGAAATAAAAAAACAATCATTGAGGATAAAGTTGTCGCTGATAGTTGTGAAGCTTTGATAGGTGCAATTTATTTAGATAGAGGTTTTACAACTGTAGAGAAAACTATTCTTAATTTATGGAAAAAACATTTGGAAAGAAGTGTGATAACAGAAATTGACGCAAAAACCAAATTACAAGAATTGTCTCTAAAAAAATTTAAAAAATTGCCAATTTATAGGTTAATATCTAATACTGGTCCAAGACACAAACCTCTATTTAAAGTTGGAGTAAAACTATTTAATACAAAATTATTTATATCTGAAGGTAAATCAAAAAAAGACGCAGAACAAAATGCAGCAATACTTTGTTTAAAAAATATTATTTAATTATGACTTGGGATGATGAAGGTTTTTTAATTTCAAAAAATAAATATAGTGAAAATTCATTAATTGTTGAAATTTTTACCAAAAATCACGGAAAAACTTCAGGTATTATTTTTGGAGGAACTTCAAGAAAAATTAAGAATTATCTTCAATTGGGAAATCAATTACATGTAAATTATTCTTCTAAAACAGAAAATAAGATTGGTAATTTTAAAATTGAACTACTTAAAGCCTATGCCCCTATTTTTTTTAACAATTATAGGAAATTATTATGTATTTTTTCTGCTTTTCAATTAATCAAAATTTTAACTGCCGAGTTTCAAAAAAATATTAAGATTTATGCTCTAATTGAAAATTTTTATATTTTGTTAAAAAAAGAAAATTGGATTAGAAATTATATTTTTTGGGAGTTAGAATTATTTAAAATTATTGGCTATGACCTTGAGTTAAAAAATTTAGTAAAAAAAGAACTTATTAATAATGAAGTTAAGTATCTAGTAAAATCTACTAAAGAAAAAAAAATTGTTCCTAATTTCTTAATAGATAATAATCAAGATTTTTTAAATGAGGAAATTTTGATTGATGGATTAAGACTAGTTGGTGATTATTTAGAAAAAAGTATATTAAGACCTAATAATATCAATTATCCATTAAGCAGATTGAGATTTTTAAATACATTTAAATAATTAATCTAATATTTTATCAATTCTATCTGCATAATAGCTAACAATTGCGTTAGCACCTGATCGTTTAAATGAAATAAGACTTTCCAGAATAGCGTCATTATTTACAAAACCTTTATCAATAGCATTCGATAATAAAGTGTACTCACCTGATACTTGATATGCAAATACTGGTATCTTAAATTTTTCTTTAACAGATTTAATAATATCTAAATATGGCATGCCTGGTTTAACCATTACCATATCAGCACCTTCTTTAATATCTAAGGCAACCTCTCTTAAAGCTTCATTACTATTTCTGAAGTCCATCTGATAATTTTTTTTATTCCCTTTTAAAATATTTTTAGAGCCAACTGCATCTCTAAAAGGACCGTAGAAACTCGAGGCATATTTAACTGCATAAGATAAAATTTGTGTCATTTTATAACCATTTTTATCTAATGATTTTCTAATTTTACCTATTCTTCCATCCATCATATCAGATGGTGCAATGACGTCACATCCCATTTCAGCTTGTAACAATGATTGTTTTATTAATATTTCTACTGTTTCATCATTCAAAACATATCTATTATTCACTAATCCATCTTGTCCATGCGAAGTATATGGATCCAATGCAACATCACACATTATTCCGATTTCATTTTTATATTTTTTTTTGATTAATTGTAAAGCTTTACAAACTAAATTATCTTCGTTTAAAGCTTCAGTTCCAAATTTATCTTTATGTTTTTTATTAGTATAAGGAAATAGAGCAATCATTGGCAGTTTTAATTTAAGTGCTTTATCAACCACTGAGCTTAATCTATCTACTGAATAACGATATACTCCTGGCATAGAACTAATACTTTGCTTTTTATTTTTTCCATCTATAAGAAACAATGGCAGTATAAAATCATCAGGTGTTAAATTATTTTCAGCTATTAGTCTTCTAGACCAATCATTTTTGCGACTTCTTCTAAGTCTCAAATTAGGAAAATTACCAGTAATCATACTCTAATTATATTTATATTGTGCGACAAATGTTATATACAAATATATATTAAAAAAGATAATAAACAACATCAGGAGACAATTAGCTATAATGAATTTAAATTTTAATGATTTTCAAAAGCAAGATTTGAAGTTTGACATTAAAAAACTTCAAGAGGCTTACAAACAAGTAATATCAATAAAAGGTTTTACAGGTGTTACTGGAGTATCAAATTTTGGAGCTATTTCATTAACTCAAATTCCAGGAGATCCAGACTCTATAAAGGGTAACAAGGCTAGAGGTGTGTTTTGGACAAAACCTGACTCTAGTGGAAAGGAAGCCAGAAGAGATGAAATGATAAATGAAGCTGCTTATTCAGAATTTATCAATGATTATAAAAATACTTATTTTAAAGAAGTCTTTGATGTTCTTTCATCCAAATATAAGTTAGGAAGAGTAAGAGTTTTATTAAAAGAACCAAGATCAACATTAAGTTGGCATAGAGATCCAGAACCAAGACTTCATATTCCAATTATAACAAATCCAGGATCGATAATGGTTATAGATAATGTTGCAAAACATATGCCAGCCGATGGCTCTGTTTGGATAACTAACAACACAAAGTATCATAACGCTTTTAACGGTGGAGAAGAAGACAGAATCCATTTAGTTGCTTGCGTATTAGATTACAAATTTAATTAAATTGAGAAAAATATTCATTTCATCAGATCATGCTGGATATCAACTAAAGGAGCAGATTAAAAAAAAATTTTCTAAAAAATTTATATTTGACGATTTAGGAACTTACGACTCAAAGAACTCAGTAAATTATCCAGATTATGCACATAATCTTTGTAAGAAAGTCGTTAAAAATAATGAAAATATGGGTATATTAGTCTGTGGATCGGGTATGGGAATGTCAATGGCGGCTAATAAACACAAGAAAATAAGAGCAGCTTTAGGTTATTCAATAAGAAACACTAGATTATCCAGATTACACAATAATGCAAATATTATTGCATTAGGTTCTAGATTGACAAAAAAAGATACAGCATTTAAATGTATATCTGTGTTCTTTAATACAAATTTTGAAGGTGGAAGACACAAAAAAAGAGTTAAAAAAATTTAGGTTATTATGTCAAGTGAAACTAAATATATAAATTCAGATTATAAAGATTTTTTTGAAAAAAGTTTATCTCAATCTGATCCAGATTTATTCAAAGCTATTAATGATGAATTAGTTAGACAACAAAATCATATTGAACTTATAGCTTCTGAGAATATTGTTTCTCAAGCAGTGCTTGAAGCACAAGGTTCAGTGCTTACAAACAAATATGCGGAGGGATATCCGGGTAAGAGATATTATAATGGATGTGAGCATGTGGATGTAGCTGAGAAATTAGCTTTAGAGAGAATTAAAAAACTTTTTAATTGTAAGTATGCAAATGTACAACCACATTCTGGCGCACAAGCAAACGGAGCAGTATTTTTAGCTCTCCTTAAACCTAACGACACATTTATGGGCATGAGCTTAAATTCTGGAGGTCATATTACTCACGGATTAAAAATTTCAATGTCCGGAAAGTGGTTCAATGCGATTAGTTATGACGTAGATAAAAAATCAGAGTTGATAGATTATGAGAATGTAGAAAGGTTAGCTTTAGAACATAAACCTAAATTAATTATTGCAGGAGGAAGTGCATACTCGAGAGTAATTGATTTTAAGAGATTTCGTGAAATAGCAGATAAGGTCGGTGCATACTTGATGGTTGATATGGCCCATTTTTCTGGTCTTGTTGCTGGAAAAGGTTATCCAAACCCATGTGATTATGCTCATGTAGTCACCTCAACAACTCACAAAGTTTTTAGAAGTGCAAGAGGTGGTATAATTTTATCAAATGATCTTGATCTAGGAAAAAAATTTGATACAGCAGTTTTTCCGGGGTACCAAGGTGGACCGTTAATGCACATAATTGCAGCAAAGGCCGCCGGGTTTTTTGAAGCACTTAAACCAGAATTTCAAGTTTATATAAAAAATGTTTTAGCTAATGCTAAAATGTTAGCCGAAACATTGAAAAATAATGGATTTAAGATTTACTCTGGTGGTACAGATACCCATTTGATGTTAGTTGATCTTAGACCATTCAATGTTAAAGGAAACGTTGCCTCTGAAAGTCTCTGCAGAGCAAACATTACTTGTAACAAAAACGGAATTCCTTTTGATACTGAAAAACCTATGATAACATCTGGTATTAGACTTGGTTCTCAAGCGGCAACAACAAGAGGATTTGGTTTAAAAGAATTTGAGAAAGTTGGTAATTTAATCACAAAAGTAATAGAAGGTTTATCAAAAAACCCTGAGGATAATAGTAAAGTTGAAGAGGAAGTTAGAAACGAAGTAATAGACTTGTGCTCTCATTTCCCAATTTACAAAAATCTCAATAGATGATCTGTCCTTGTGAAAAGAAAGGTGAGACTTCTGTAGTAGATTCTCGCCCAACTGAGGATGGAACAGCAATACGCAGAAGAAGATTATGTGAGTGTGGTACTAGATTTACAACATTTGAGAGAATTCAGCATCGTGAAATAATGGTGGTAAAAAAAAACGGACGAAAATCTTCATTCGATAGGGATAAATTATCAAAATCAATTTACATAGCACTTAAGAAAAGACCGTTAGACACTGAAACTATTGAAAAGTTTATCAGTAAAATTTCAAGATCTCTGGAGGAGTTAGGTCAAAATGAAATTTCTAGTAATACAATTGGAACTATGGTTATGGAGGGTTTGAAGGATCTTGACCCTGTTGCTTATGTTAGATTTGCATCTGTTTATAGAAATTTTAGAGAAGAAAAAGATTTTATACAATTTGTGGACAAGATAGATGTCTACAAAAAAAGATAATTTTACACTCAAAGATAAGAAATTTATGAAACTTGCTTTAGATTTAGCAAGGGCGAGAAAAGGTCTAACTGGTGATAATCCATCTGTTGGATGTGTAATTGTTAAAAAAGGGGAGATTATTTCTATAGGTCAAACTGGGTATGGAGGCAGACCTCATGCTGAACATAATGCTATTTCAAATTGTTTTGAAGATCCAAAAGACTCTAAAATGTATATAACCTTAGAGCCATGCAATCATTATGGAAAAACTCCTCCTTGTACTAAGAATATTATAAAAAATCAAATTCGTGAAGTTTATTATCCAATTGAAGATATTGACTTAAAGGTGAAAGGTAAAAGTTCTTTGATTTTAGAAAATAGTAATATTCAAGTTAAAAAAGGTCTTTTAAGAAAAGAAGCATTAAATTTATATAATTCATATTACATTAACAGAAAAAAAAAATTACCTTATGTAATTGGAAAAATAGCATTATCAAAAAATAAGATTATTTATAGCGATATATCAAAAAAAATTACTAACAAAAAATCGGATAAATTAACTCATTTTTTAAGACTAAAATGTGATGGTATAATGATTACCAGCAAAACATTAAACAAAGATAACCCAAAACTTAATTGTAGGTTAGAAGGATATACACAGCATTCTCCAAAAAGAATTATTTTAGATAAAAATTTAAAAATTGATCTAAAAAGTTATGTTGTAAAGTCTATAAAAAACAGAAATACTATTATCTTCTATAATTCAAACAATAGAATAAAAAAAAACTTTTTAATAAAAAAAGGAGCTCTTTTAATAAATCAACCTACTCAAAGACATAAAAATTTTGATTTAAAAAAAATTCTTAGAAAATTATATCTGATAGGAATTAAAAATCTTTTAGTAGAGGGCGGTGATAAATTAACAAAAAGTTTTCTTCAAAAAAGAATATTTAATGAATTTTATATGTTTAAAAGTTCAAAGAATTTACTAAAAGAAAATGAATATGTAAATTTTACATCTTCTGATATCCTGAATAGTAAATACAATAAATATAAAACAAACTTTAAATTAGGCACTGACAAGGTAACAATTTATAAAAACTAAGATGTTTAACGGAATTATATTTAACAAAGGTTCAATTACAAAGATTCTTAAAAGACCCAAAGGCATTAATATATTTATAAAATCAGATCTAAAATTAAGTGTGAGAGATATAGGTATTTCTATAGCTTGTGATGGCGTTTGCCTTACTCTTATATCAATTAAAAAAAAGATTATGGAGTTCTATCTTTCAGATGAAACAATTAATCGTTCTAAATTTAGTTTTATTAAATTAAAAGATGAGATTAATCTAGAACTTCCACTTCAATATGGTCAAAAAATTTCAGGCCATATTTGTCAAGGTCACGTTGATACTATAGGAAAAATATTAAGTATAAAAAAAATTGATAAATCTTACTTATTTGATTTTCAAATTACTAAAAAAGAGAGAAAAAATATTATTGAAAAAGCTTCAATTAGTATAAATGGTATTTCTCTAACAATTTCAAAAGTAACAAATAAAGGTTTTCAAATCTGGATTATTCCACACACATATAAATTAACAAATTTATCATCTCTCAAAAAAGGAAGTTTAGTTAATGTTGAGATAGATATTCTCTCAAAATACGTTAGGAATTATTTTTATGAAAAAAAATAATTATTCATCAATAGAAACCATAATAAACGTTGCTAAAAGAGGAGGTATGTACATTTTAGTTGATGATGAAAAAAGAGAAAATGAAGGTGACTTAGTTATGTCAACCTCTGATACTAATGCTCGCAACATTAATTTTATGGCTAAACATGGAAGAGGTTTAATTTGTCTAGCATTAGATAGTACTCAAGCTAAAAGGTTGAATTTATCTTTAATGTCACCTGTCAATCAATCTAGAAATCAAACAGCATTTACAGTTTCAATTGAAGCAAAAAAAGGAATTACAACTGGTATTTCAGCAAAGGATAGGGCTAAAACTATCAAGATCGCATCCAAAAAAAATGTAAGTAAAAAAGACATTGTATCACCAGGTCATGTATTTCCAATTATTGCACAAGATGGTGGTGTGCTTGTTAGGGCTGGCCATACTGAAGCGTCAGTTGATATCTCAAAGCTAGCTAAAAAAAATAACTCAGCAGTCATTTGTGAAATAATGAATGAAGATGGAACTATGGCTAAGGGTCAAAAGCTTTTAAATTTTGCACACAAACACAAACTTAAGATTGGAAAAATTGAGGATCTTATTTCCTATCGTTTAAAAAAAGAAAAATTAGTGAAACTAAAAAAAACATCTGAAATTAATATTAAAAAACAAAAATATAAAATAAAAATATATGAAAATCTATTAGATGGATCAGAACATTTCGCACTTATTAAAGGTTCAATAAAGAAATCTATTATTCCAAGAGTTAGAGTTATTTCATCTAATGTTGTTTACAATTATTTAATAAGTCAAAAATTACCTAATTCATTCGATAAAACTATAAATTATTTTAGAAAGTATAGCAATTGTGTATTAATATTTATTAAAGATACTAACTTAAAATCTGTTACACAAACATTAAAAAATTTTAAAGATAAAGATTTTAAAAAGGGAAAAGGGAAAGATAATCTTATAAGAAACTATGGTATAGGTGCACAAATCATTAAAGATTTAAAGATAAACAAAATGATATTGATTACAAAAACACCAAAAAAAGTTGTTGGACTTGAGGGTTTTAATATTAAGATCACTAAACAAGAATTAATTTAATGAGAAAAAAAATCTTAATTGTAATAGCTGATTATTATAAAGAAATTTCTCTAGGTTTATTAAATAGTGCAAAAAAAAATCTTCCTAGATCTTTTAAGATAAAGATAATAAAAGTTCCTGGTGTTTTTGAAATACCTATTACTATATCAAAATATTTAAAAAAATTTGATGGTTTTATCGCTCTTGGATGTGTTATCAAAGGTAAAACTCCACATTTTGATTTTATATCTCAATCTTCAACTAATGCTATTATGAATTTAGCGATAAATTCAAAAAAACCGATAGGAAATGGAATTCTTACTTGTCTAAATATAAATCAAGCAAAGATTAGAAAAAAAAAAGGTGCTGAAGCAGCAAAAGCTATTCTTTCAGTTTTATCTCAAAAATGAGACCAAAGTACACTGCAAAAAATAATCCGAGAGTTATAATTATTCAAAAATTGTATAGCTTTTTATATAACAATGATGACAAAATTGAATTTCCAAAACATAGGTTTAAAAAATTTATTAAAGATATTGTTCTTGGTACAATTGAACGAAATGAAATTATCGTAGAAGAATTAGACAAAAATCTGGGTGTTGAATTCGATATATTTAAACTAGATAAAATATTTCAGGTTATTCTAAAATCAGCAACATATGAAATTTTATATAAACCTAATGTATCGATAAGAATAATTATTAAAGAGTATCTTAATGCATCTAATTTTTTTTTAAGTGAGTCTCAAACTAAATATCTAAACGCGTTATTAGATAATGCTGCTAAAAGGTTAAGACATTCAAATGCATGAATTTGATCTGATCAAAAAATATTTTTCTAAATTATCTTCTTATAACAAAAATTCACTAAATTTGAATGATGACGTTTTTTTTGACAGATCAAAAAAATTAGTTGTCTCTGTTGATACTTATATAAATAAATCTCATTTTTTTGATTTCAAAAAACCTAATCTAGTAGTAAAAAAGATTCTTAGATCCTCTATCTCTGATTTAATATGTAAAGGTGTTAAGCCAAAATATTATTTTATTTCAGGTTCAGGAAATAAAAAAACATTTACAAAATTAAATTTAAGTAAGATTTCTCTTTCACTTAAACAGGAACAAAAAAAATTTGGTATTTATTTGTCTGGTGGGGATACAGTTTTTTCTAATAAATTAAGCTTTACAATTGTGTCTGTCGGTTTTTCTGAAAATATAATATTTAGGAATAATGCAAAAATAAACGATGATATTTATGTATCAGGTAATTTGGGAGATAGTTATCTGGGCTTAAAAATTTTAAAAAAAAATATTACATTAAACAAACATTTAAGTGAATATTTTATTATGAAATATTATCTTCCAGAATTACATATAGATTTGGCAAAAAAATTACTTAATTTTGCAAATACATCTATAGATATTTCTGATGGTTTATTTGCTGATTTAGATAAATTAATTAATAAACAGAAACTTTCATACAAAATAAACTTAACTGATATACCAATATCTAAAAAACTAAAAGATGTGATATTACAAAAAAAATTAAAAAAAATTGACTTCATATCTAAAGGCGATGATTATCAAATATTATTTACTGCATCTAAGAAAAAAGCTAGAATCATTGAAAGAACATTCAAATCTTTGGGAATAAAAATTTCAAAAATTGGAAAAATTTGTTCAAGTAATCAAAAATCACAAATTATTGATGAAAAAGGGAATAAAATAACCATTAAAAATAAAGGCTATTTACATAAATTTTAAAAGTTATTTATTGCCTTTTATAGCTTTTTTTGTATTGTCCGCCTTTTATATTTAAAAGTAATAACTTAATTAAGGTTTATATGAATTCAACTATAGAGACAATTCTTTTATACACAATAGGAGCAGGATTATTATCTATTGTTTATGGATATCTAACAGGAAAAAATATTTTAAATTCAAGTGCAGGAAATTCAAAAATGCAAGACATTGCGTCTGCTATTCAGATAGGTGCGAAGGCTTATCTTGCAAGACAATATAAGACGATTGCGATCGTTGGTGTTGTAGTATTGGTAATTGTAAGTTTTGCTTTTAGTGTGCTTGTTGGATTAGGTTATCTAATTGGTGCAACATTATCTGGTATAGCTGGATACGTAGGAATGTTAGTTTCTGTTCAAGCAAATGTTAGAACTGCAGAAGCATCAAGAAAAGGTCTAGCTAGTGGTCTTTCTGTAGCTTTTAAGTCTGGCGCTGTAACAGGTATGCTTGTTGCAGGTTTAGCTTTATTATCAATTGCTGTTTATTACTATTTATTATTAAAATTTAATGTTGAGGAAAGAGAAATTGTAAATGCTCTCGTCGCACTTGGTTTTGGTGCTTCATTAATTTCTATTTTTGCTAGATTAGGTGGAGGAATTTTTACAAAAGGTGCAGATGTTGGAGCAGATCTAGTCGGTAAGGTAGAGGCTGGAATACCAGAAGATGACCCAAGAAATCCCGCTGTTATAGCCGACAATGTTGGTGATAATGTTGGTGATTGTGCGGGAATGGCTGCTGATTTATTTGAAACTTATGCAGTAACAATCGTAGCAACAATGGTTTTATCTTCAATATTTTTCCCTGGAGACTTATCAATGATGATTTATCCTTTGACTATTGGTGGTGCGTGTATTCTGACATCAATAATTGGAACCTTCTTTGTAAAACTTGGTGGTAGTAAAAATGTTATGGGAGCTTTGTACAAGGGATTTGTTGTTTCTGCTTTAACCTCATTAATAGTATTATATCCAGTAACAGATTTTGTTTTAGGTTTAGAAAATAAGTATGATTTAAATGATAAATCTTTTTCAGGTATGAATTTATATTATTGTGGAGTAATAGGATTAATTATCACAGGCTTGTTAATATGGGTAACTGAATATTATACAGGGACAAATTATAGACCTGTAAGAAGTGTTGCGAGCTCTTCAACGACAGGTCATGGTACTAATGTAATACAAGGTTTAGCTATTTCATTAGAGGCCACCGCCATACCAGCGCTAATTATAGTTTCAGGTATTTTGCTCACTAATCATATTGCTGGTCTTTATGGAATTGCTATAGCCGTAACTACTATGTTGGCTTTAGCAGGCATGGTTGTAGCTTTAGATGCTTATGGACCAGTTACTGACAATGCTGGTGGTATTGCGGAAATGTCTAAACTTCCAAATAATGTTAGAAAAACAACTGATGCTTTGGATGCTGTAGGAAATACAACTAAAGCAGTAACAAAAGGTTATGCAATCGGCTCTGCTGGATTAGGTGCCCTAGTTTTATTTGCAGCTTACACAGAGGATATTAAACATTTTTCAAAGGAAGCTGGCTCAAAGTTAGAGGGTATTGTGGTAACATTTGATTTATCCAATCCTTATGTTGTTGTCGGTTTATTAATTGGAGGAATGCTTCCTTATTTATTTGGATCAATGGGTATGCAGGCTGTAGGTAGAGCAGGTGGTGCTGTAGTAATAGAAGTTAGAAGACAATTTAAGAAATACCCAGGAATTATGAAAAGAAAACAAAAACCAGATTATGCAAAATTAGTAGACTTGTTGACGGTCGCTGCGATAAAAGAAATGATTATTCCATCTTTGTTACCTGTATTGTCACCTATAGTCTTATATTTCATAATACTTGCAATAGGAGGTCAAGTAGCTGCGCTAGCTTCCGTTGGAGCAATGTTGTTAGGTGTAATAATTACAGGACTATTTGTTGCTGTTTCAATGACAGCAGGAGGTGGTGCATGGGATAACGCAAAAAAATATATTGAAGATGGTAATCATGGCGGTAAAGGTTCTGAAGCTCACAAAGCAGCAGTAACTGGTGATACAGTAGGTGATCCTTATAAGGATACAGCGGGTCCCGCAGTAAATCCAATGATAAAGATAACAAATATTGTTGCTTTACTTTTATTAGCTGTTATCGCTGGCTAATTTCCCTTCTTTTTTTTGCTCTTACACCAAGTGGGTCATTAATTTTCTGTCTCATGCTTGACATAAAATCGTATATAAAAGAGTTTTTAGTAATATTTCCCTCTGTAGTTTTTTTTACAACATTTATTTTTTTCATATCATTTAGATTATAAAAATCTTTTTTTTTTAACAATCCATAGTTATCTATTTCAAGCACCAATACATTATTTTCATAAATCTTCATTTTACCTAAATTTTTTAATCGAGATTGTGTTTGTTTTCTTTCTATATATATCCAAACATCGTTATTAAATTTACTTCTAGTTGAAGGCTTTCCCAACAAATCTATAATTTCATTTTTATTTGTTTGGTTGATTATTAAATTTGTTTGTTTTTTTTCAAGAAAAGAAACACCATGATGACTTACAACTTTTTTAAAAGAGCAATTAGTTACTATTAAAGATATAATAAATAGATATAATATATTCTTCATGGATAAAAATTTTATTAATATTTATAATTATTTAATTAATTACACTAGAAATGAACAATTATACAGATCATTAAACAGAAGTGATAATTTTTCTGATAGATTAACCCTTTTTTTATTACATTTTGCCTTTTTTTTAAAGAATTTCAAAAATGACAAAAATAAAGAGATTCTTCAAAAAATTTATGATTTTAATTTTCGTCAATTAGAACTTAGTATACGAGAAATAGGCTATGGAGATCAGTCAATAAACAAAAAAATGAAAGTATATATTAATCTATTTCATTCAATGATAAATGAAATTCATTTTTGGAATGATTTGGATAGAGCAAAAAAAATTGAAAAATTATCAATATTTCTTGAAGATTTTACTGAGATCGATAAATTTGTTGATTATTTTGAAGATTTTAAAGACAAATTATCAAAAAAAAATTTGAATTATTTGTTAAAAGGTGTAAATAACATTTAATTATGGCTGTCCCCAAACGAAAACAAACACCGTCTAGAACTGGCATGAGAAGATCTCAAAATATGAAATTTTCATCAAAAAATGTTATTGAAGACAAAAAAAGTGGTGAATATAGATTGTCACATCATTTAGATTTAAAAACAGGCATGTATAAAGGCAGACAAGTTTTAGATCCTAAAGAATAACTTTTTCAAAATATAAAATGACGAAAATGATAAAAATTGCAATTGATGCAATGGGTGGAGATAATTCACCAAAAAAAGTTATTGATGGAATTGTTCATAATCATAAAAAAAATAAAGAAAACTTTTTTAAAATTTTTGGGGATAAAAATGAAATTTCAAAATATATAGATAATAAGATAAGTAAGAATTTTTATGAAATAGTTCACACTAAAGATGTAGTTAAAAGTACAGACAGTCCTTTAGAAGCCGCTAAAAGAGGCAAAAATTCAAGTATGTGGCTTTCAATTGAAAGTGTAAAGAAGAGGGAGTCAGATATCGTTATTTCTGCAGGAAATACTGGAGCTTTACTGGTTATCGCTAAATTGAATTTAAAAATGCTTGAAAATATCGATAGACCTGCTTTATCAGCTTTGTGGCCAAATAAAAAAGGAATGAGTGTTGTCTTAGATCTTGGGGCAAATATTGAGTGCAGCTCAAAAAATTTAGCTGATTTTGCAATAATGGGAGCATCATTGTATAAATCTTTATATCCAAATGATATTTCAAAAGTAGCTTTATTAAATATTGGCTCTGAGGAATTAAAGGGAAATGACATAATTAAAGAAACTTTTCAATTGTTGAATGAAAGAAAAAACCAAAATTTTGACTTTGAGGGATATATAGAGGGAAATGAATTAATGAATGGTGATGTAAATGTAATTGTTTCTGATGGATTTACAGGAAATGTTGCATTAAAAACAGCTGAGGGAACTGCTAATTTTATTACAGATGAGCTGAAGAAAGCTTTAAGTGGGTCAATTTTAGGGAAGATATCTTCTTTACTAAATATTTCAAATTTAAAAAAATTTAAAAAAAGATTAGATCCTAGATTATATAATGGGGCAATATTTCTAGGTTTAGATACTCCAGTAGTTAAAAGTCACGGAGGAATAGATTATATTGGATTTTCTAACTCTTTAGATGTTTGTAATAGAATAATAAAAGGGAATTTGATAAATAAAATTAAAGACAATATTAAATAGATGAGAACTAACTTAACTAAAAAAGATTTGGTAAACTCAATCTATATGCAAGTGGGTTTTTCTAAACAAATTGCAGAATATCTAATAGATGAATTTTTTTCTTTAATGATAACTAATTTAAAAAAAGAAAAAAAATTGAAATTAACAAAATTTGGGACATTTTTAATTAGATCAAAAAAATCTAGAGTTGGAAGAAATCCAAAGACGAAAGAACACAAAGTTATTTCTGAAAGAAATGTTGTCTTGTTTAAACCTTCTAAAGAATTTAAGGAATTTATAAATTCAAAGAATGAGTAAATTTGAAACTGCTTACAAAACTATAGGTGAGGTAGTTAAAATTATAGGTTTGAAATCTAAAAGAGGTGATACCTCACCCACTCATACAATAAGATATTGGGAAAAAGAATTTAAACAAATCAAGCCAAAAATTTTGAATGGTAATAGACGGTATTACGACAAAAAAAATATAGATTTAATCAAAAAAGTTCATTTTCTTTTAAAAGATCAAGGAATGACAATAAAAGGTGTAAAAAAAATTTTAAATAATTCGGATACTTTAAAACTTGACGAAAATTCAAATGAATCTATAAAGGCTAACGATATTAGAAACAAGTTAGTTAAAATTTCTAATATGATTAAAAATTTAAAAGACAATAAATAGTATGGCTAAAAAAACTCATGTTAAAGTTAGACTTGTTCCTGAGTCTAAACCAAATAGTTCTTTTTTTTATTATGTTAAAAAACCTGCAGGAGGGGAAAAAGCTAAAGTAAAACTTAAAGCAAAAAAGTACAACCCTGTTACAAGAAAACATGAAATTTTTGTTGAAAAAAAACTTCCACCACACAGTAAATAATTATTTTTTTTTGAAGTTTCTCTTCTCGTAATCGATATAAGCATAAATCATATTTTTCCAAATCTTATTAGTAATTTTTGGGTCTATATTATTCTTTTGAGATTTTTTCTTTATATTCAATAAAATTTCTTTAATTCTTTTTTTATCAATTATTTGACTTTTTTTTTCTTTTAGTAAGAGCACTTTTTTGACTAAATATGTTCTTTTTTTAATTAGTTTAATTAGTAAATTATCAAGTTTATCTAATTCAGATCTAATTTTACTTAGTTTTTTTATTTTTAAAGGCGACATTTATTAAATTGGATTTGATAATAATTATTATATTTATCATTATATGTATATAGAGAATAATTTATTAAAAAAATACATATCATTATGGTTAATGTTCATGTTTTTTTTAATAGCTTTTATGATTGTTGTGGGTGGTCTAACAAGACTAACTGATTCTGGTCTCTCAATAACAAAGTGGGAACTATTTTCTGGAACATTACCTCCTATAAGTGATGGCAAATGGTTAAATTATTTTGAAGAGTATAAAAAGATACCAGAATATAAAATGCAAAATTATTCCATGACCATGAGTGAATTTAAGGTTATTTTTTGGTGGGAGTGGGCACATCGTTTTTTAGGAAGACTGATTGGCTTAGGATTTTTAATACCTCTAATATATTTTTCTTTTAGGATCAAGTTAACAAAATTATTAAATCTTTATTTAATTTTTTTTCTTATATGTTTTCAAGGTTTTATTGGCTGGTATATGGTTTCAAGTGGTTTAGTTGATAGATTGGATGTAAGTCATTTTCGATTATCAATTCATTTAGTAATAGCATTTTTAATTTTGTCCTTAATTTTATGGAATTACCTTCAGTTGAATTTTGATATAAAAGAGCAATCACAATTAAATATTTTTTTTCCTATAGTCTTTTTATTTCTGGTTTTTTTACAAATAATTATTGGTGCTTTTGTTTCGGGTATGGACGCCGGTTTAATCTATAATTCATGGCCGATGATGGGCAATACCTACTTTCCAGATGATAATAAATTGGTAAATCTATTTAATTTAGCTGCATTTAGTGATGCATCATTAGTTCAATTTCTTCATAGAAATTTAGCATATGTAATACTTTTTTATTATTTTTGGATTTTATTTAAAATTTATAAATATCGAATAAAAAATTGTTTTTTTGCAATTAATTTACTTGGCTTTTTCTTACTTACTCAAGTCATTCTTGGAATATTCACTTTAATAAATGGAGCTCAAATAGTTTTAGCATCAATGCATCAATTGAGTTCTATATTTCTTGTTAGTGCATCAGTATATTTTTTATATCTTAATAAAAGAATTAATTCTTTTTTATAGGAAAATAAGTAAGAATAAATTTTTTTAGTACATTCAAGACTTTATCAGCTTCTTCTAAGAGCATCATGTGTCCACAATTGTCAATTATTTCAATTTTACTTCCATCTATTAAATCTGCCAATTTTTTTCCCTCCTTTACAGGACACATCTTGTCTCCATTGGCCAAAACAGATAAAGTAGGAATCTTTATTTCTTTGGCAGCCTTAAAACCATTCTTGTAATTATCACAAGCTCTAAAATCTATTCCTAATGTATTTTTGATTGTTCTGGACTTAGCTAGCATTCCACCTGTATTGATGTGATATAAACCTGGAACTGGGTGTCCACCAAAGTGTCCAGCTGGACCATGTGCCCAGTCCATCATTAAATCAACGGCTTTCGGATCATCATTTTCTGCTAGAGACAATAATTCTGGATTCATAGGAATGGCTCCAGCACCACCCATTAAACTTAGTGTTTTTATTTTTTTTGGAAACCGAAATGCACATTCTAAAATAACCAAACATCCTTGAGAATGACCAACTAAAGATGCCTCTTTATAACCTACTGCATCTATAACATCACTAATCCAATCAGCCATATCCTCTATTGTTTTCAAACTTTCACCTCCTGAAAGACCATGTCCAGGCATATCTAAAGCTAAAACACTATAACCATGAAAAGCAAAATACCTAGTTTGGAGTACCCAAGTCATATGTGTTAATCCACTACCATGAACAAAAATTATTAGTGGTTTTTTTTTGTCGAAAGGTCGTCCACCTGTAGAGGCAAAAACTTCTACACCATTAACTTGAAACTTCATTGATTGGAAACAAGTCTAGGTCGTCTTGCAGCTCTAAAACCTGTTTCAAAGTCATTCCTAATATCATCAAAATCTTCTATCCCCACAGACAATCTAATCATATCTTGAGATAATCCAGCAAATTTTAATGTGGCCTCATTCATTTGAGAGTGTGTAGAAGATGCTGGGTGAATTACTAAGGTTCTAGTATCACCAACATTTGCAAGATGTGAAGCAAGTTTAACATTATTTATAAATGCTTCTCCTGCCTCTTTACCACCTTTAATACCAAAAGCTATCATAGAACCCTTACCATGTGGTAAAAGTTTTTTTGCTAAATCGTGATCGGGGTGGTCAGGAACACTTGGATGAGAAACCCAGGCAACACTTTCATGGCTTAATAAATATTCAACCATTTTTTCTGCGTTAGAACAATGCTTTTGCATTCTAACAGATAAAGTTTCTATACCTTGCAAAACATTCCAGGCATTTTGAGGACTCAAACATGGTCCAAAATCTCTCATACCTTCGGCTCTTGCTTTCATTGTAAAAGCTGTAGGCCCAAACTCTTCAGCAAATGAAAGTCCATGGTAACCTTCATAAGGTTTGGTCATAGTTGGAAATTTATCATTTTGCATCCAATCAAATTTTCCACCCTCTACTAAGATACCTGCCATTGATGAACCATGACCTGCCATCCATTTCGTAAGTGAATGAACAACAATATCAGCACCATGATCAATTGGTTTGCAAAGATATGGTGTTTGATAAGTAGCATCTATAATTAAAGGGACTCCAGCATCATGAGCAATCTTAGCTATTTCAGGCATATTCATAATTTCGTTTCCAGGATTTCCAACAAGCTCACCAAAAATACCTTTAGTATTTTTTTTAATTGCTTTTTTAAAACCCTCAGTATCTCTTGGTTTTACAAATGTACATTTGACACCAAATTTTGGTAAAGTAAGCCTAAATAAATTTACAGTACCACCATAGAGTTGAGACGAAACTACTAAATGATCTCCAGCTTCACATAAAGTCATTATTGTTAAAAAAATTGCACTCATTCCAGATGAGGTTGCTAAGGCAGCGGTACCTCCTTCTAAGGCTGCAACTCTCTCCTCTAATACTGCAACTGTAGGATTAGAAATTCTACTATAAATATGACCACCTCTTTCCAAATTAAAAAGTGCTGCAGCATGATCAACATCATCAAACAAATATGATGTAGTTTGATAAATTGGTACTTGCCTTGAACCAGCATTTTTATGAGGCTGATAGCCAGCATGAAGACTTAGTGTATCAAATTTGTAAGTTTTAGGATCTGTGCTTTTCTTTTTTTTGTCGGTCATAAATTTTCCTTGATTTTAAATATTAATAACTAACTATCAATATTAATATAAATTGACAATATCACATTTATCAGTATTAATCCGGCCAATCATGACTAAATTTATCAAAAAAGAGCAATTATCACCATCATGGTATGAGATTGATGCAACCAATGCAGTTGTAGGTAGACTCGCTACAGTAATATCCAAAATTATAAGAGGAAAAAATAAAACTACTTATACACCACATATGAATAGCGGGGATTTTGTTGTTGTTAAAAATATCGAACAAATAAGATTTACAGGAAAAAAATTTCAGAATAAAAAATACTATAAACACACTGGTCATCCTGGTGGAATCAAAGAAACTACCCCTGAAAAACTTAAAGAAAAAAAACCAGGTGAGATTTTAAAATTAGCTGTAAAAAGAATGCTGCCTACTGGAGTATTAGGTAGAGAACAGCTTTCCAAGTTAAAAATTTATAGTGGGGACAATCATCCACATTCAGCTCAAAATCCTAAAGTAATAGAACTAAATAAACTTAATAATAAAAATATTGTAAGAAATTAATATGGAAAGTGCTCAACAAAATCAAAAAAAAATAAAGTTAAAATTAGATTTTAAAGATAGCAAATATGCCACTGGTAGAAGAAAAACTTCAATTGCAAAAGTTTGGCTTAAAAAAGGTTCTGGTAAAATTTATGTTAATGGAAAACTTTATAGCGAATATTTTTCAAGTGATAATCATAAAATGCAAATAACAAAACCCTTTGAATTGATTAAACAACCCACTGATTTTGACGTTAGATGTAATGTAAAGGGTGGGGGACCAACGGGTCAAGCTGGAGCAATGGTTCATGGAATTTCTAAAGCTTTAGTTTTATTTGATGAAAATTTTAAAACATCACTTAGAACTGAAAAATTAACCACTCGTGATTCTCGTGCTGTTGAAAGAAAAAAACCTGGAAGAAAAAAAGCGAGAAGAAGTTTCCAGTTTTCTAAAAGATAATTTTCTTTTAATAATTAACTGTTATAATAAAAAATGCCTAAGCTTAATGTATTAATTTCTGGATCGACTGGATATATCGGTATTCAATTAATTAAATTGTTAGTCAAACATAGATATGTAAAAATTAAATATCTTTGTGGAAATTCTTCCGTTGGAAAAAAGATTTCATATTTTGATAAATCTTTAATTAATAAAAAATTACCAAAAATTATAAAATTTAATAAAAAATATCTTAATGAAATTGACATAATTTTTACAGCACTTCCCAATGGTGAAGCTCAGGTAATTTCAAATTATTTAAAAAAAAATAATGTGTTAATTGATTTAGCTGCCGATTTTAGACTAAAAAATGCTTCTGATTATTTTAAGTGGTATAAACAGAAACACAAATCAACTAAGAATATTAAAAAAAGTATTTATTCAATACCAGAAATTTCAAAAAAAGAAGTTAAAAAATTTAATATAATTGCTTGTCCTGGATGTTATCCAACCTCGATTCTATTACCTTTAATTCCATTGGTTCAGAAAAAAATGATTCAATTAAACAACATTATTATTGACTCTAAATCAGGATATTCAGGTGCAGGTAGAGGAGTTCATAAAAAATATAAAGATCAAAATTTATATGAGTCAATTAGTGCTTATGGAGTTGGGTTCCACAGACACAATTCAGAAATAGAGCAAACTTTAAAAGAATATTCAAACAAAAAAATTGAATTTAATTTCACTCCACACCTAACACCAATGTTTAGAGGAATTTTGAGTACAATTTACGTAGAGGTCAACAAAAATGTTTCTCAAAATAAAATCAAAAAAGTTTTAGCAAATTATTATAAGAACGATATTTTTATCAAAATTCTAAAAAATGATGCTTTAATAAGTACTAATGATGTAATAAATACTAACAAATGTCTTATATCAGTATGTAAGACGAAAAATAAAAATAAGTTAATTATTCTTTCAGCAATAGATAATCTTATCAAAGGTGGATCTGGTCAAGGTATACAAAACATGAATTTAAAATTTGGATTTCCTTTAAAAACTGGACTTATATGAAAAAAATAAATCTAATTTTAATTTTAATAATCTTTTCATCATGTTCTTTTAGTAATGATTCTACTTATTGGAATGAACACAACATAAAAAAAGTTAAAGAACAAAAAAAATTGGCTAAAATAATTAAAAAATCAAAAGATATTACATTAATGTCTCTAGATGAATACAAGATTTATATAGATGATTATATTAAAAAAAGTAAATATCCTGATATAGCAAGATGAAAAATTTAGTAAATATTGCAATAATTGGCTTAGGACAAATAGGTATTTACCTTTACAATGAGTTGAGATCAAAAAAAAAAGAAATTGAGAGAAAAACTGGAAAAAAAATTAATATTGTTGCCATATCAGCAAAAAATAGAAACAAAAAAAGAAGATTTCAAATTCAAAAAAATATATTCTTTAATAAACCACTTCAAATTTTTAGAGATAAAAAAGTAGATGTACTATTTGAATGCATAGGTCAATCTGACGGTATTTCAAAAAAGATCGTCGAAACTGCTCTTAAAAATAAAATACACGTCATAACACCTAACAAAGCTTTAATTGCAAAACATGGGGATCGTTTAGCAAAACTTGCTGAAAAAAATAATGTAAATTTAGAATTTGAAGCCTCTGTTGCAGGAGGGATCCCTATCTTAAGAACGATTAAGGAAGGTTTAGCAACAAATAAAATCGATAAAGTCTACGGAATTTTGAATGGAACAACCAACTATATCTTATCCGAAATGGAAAATAGTAACGAAAACTTTAATAAAGTTTTACAAAAAGCACAACAACTTGGCTATGCAGAGCCAGGAAACCCAAAACTTGATCTGAATGGGTTTGATGCGTTTGCGAAAGTAAGAATTTTATCTGCTCTCTCGTTTAATACAAAAATTTCTAAAAATAAATGTATAATGCAAGGTATTGAAAATATCGATTTAAAAGACATTAAAATCGCAGGTCAATTAGGATTAAGAGTTAAACTTCTTGGCATTTCTGAAGTAATCAATCATAGATTATTTGAAACTGTGCATCCATGCTTAGTTAGTAAAAATACTTATATTGGAAATGTTAATGGGGTTATGAATGCTGTTATTATAGAGGGTAAACCAATAGGTAAGAGTGTCCTACAAGGCGAGGGTGCTGGCCCGGGTCCAACCTCATCTTCTCTATTGTCTGATTTATTGTCAATTTTGAGAGGAAATATTAAGTATCCATTTGGTTTATCCTCAAAAAAAAGAAAATCTCTTAAATCATTTAATAATGATAATTATAATAATTCTTTGTATCTTAGATTTGAGGTAAATGACAAACAAGGGGTTCTTTCTCTTATAACAAATAGATTAGCTAAATATAAAATTTCTGTAAAAAGAATAATCCAGACACCAGATAAAAAAAACAAGAAGGCGACAATAGTCATCATTACCCATAAAACTTCTGAGAAGAATGCTAGTAATTGCTTATCTATATTTAGAAAAAACAAGAATATTCTTAGATCTCCAACATTAATTCGATTATATAATTAATGGATATTTATATAAAACTTTTTGAGGTTTTATTCCCAGTATTTTTTGTAGTTGGTATTGGATATTACTTAGGTAAAAAAAATCCTAAAATAGATACAACTTTTATTACTAATTTTGCTGCTAATGTTGGAACCCCAGCAATGATTATTTATGCATTAAATCCAGTTAATATCTCTTTCAATATTTTTTTAAATTATTTTTGGTATTACGCGTTAGCTATTGTTGGTTTTATGATTACTGGAGTTATAATACTATTTCTTCTAAACACTAAAGATATTATAAGAGAATTACCTCCACTAACAATGCCAAATACTGGAAATATGGGCTTGCCTATATGTCTGTTTGCTTATGGTTCACAAGGACTTGGAGTTTCAGCGGCAATATCTGCTTTAATTATTTTGTGCCATTTTACTCTAGGTGTATTTCTTGCTGATAGAAAATTTAGTTTGGACGTTATACTTAAAAGCCCTCCGTTTTACGCAATAATAATTTCGGTTTTTTTGCTTTATTACGACTTAGAACTTCCAGGATTTGTTGAAAATACCACTTTTCTATTAATGTATGCTACAATATTTCTAATTTTAATGTCTTTAGGAATTGCTCTAACAAGACTAAAGGTCTTCTCACTCAATAAAGCAATATTTTCTTCTATAGGACGAGTAATCATTGGTCCCATAATTGGATACTTTTTGATTTTATATTTTAATCTAGAGGGATTTGCAGCAGGTGTTTTATTAATTCAATGTTCTATGCCAAGTGCAGTTCTCAATTACCTTGTTGCCTCTATATATTCTCCTAAAAAGATTGTTGATAGTGTTGCTAGTACTATTGTTGTTTCGACATTGATGTCATTTATAACCGTGCCAATAGTAGTATTCTTTGCTTTAAAATACTTTAATTAATATATATCCTATTAATAGATGAAGGCTATAACTTTTAATCTATTGGCCTGGGTAATGCTTCCAATTATGGACGGATTTGCAAAATATCTAAGTTCTGATCTTCCAGTCTTACAAATAACTTGGGCAAGATATTTTTTTACCGTTGCATTTACTTTTCCAATTATGTTCCTATTTTTTAGAAAAAAACTTGTGTGGACTGATAAACCAAAATTACAAATTACGAGAGGGATAATTCTTTTAACAGCTAATATTTGTTTCTTTTATGCAATTTCGATCATTTCTTTAGCTAAAGCACTAACTTTGGCTTTTGTTGCTCCTTTAATTGTAACTGCTTTTTCTCCAATTTTTTTAGGTGAGAGAGTTGGATTTAGGAGATGGTCTGCAGTTATTATAGGATTTATTGGTTCATTAGTAGTTATAAGGCCTGGTTTTGTTGAAATAAATTTAGCAAGTATTGCTGCGCTTGGAACAGGTGTAATGTATGGGTTTTATTTAATTATTACTCGTAAATTGAGCACGTCAGACAACCCTTTATTAACTTTATTATTAACTGGTGTAGTAGGGGCCATAATCATATCTTTTGTGATGCCATTTGTTTGGGTTAAACCTAATTTTAATCAGTGGTCTATCATGGCTGCAATAGGTATTTTTGCATGTTTAGGCCATTTTTTTCTAATATTGTCTCTTAAATATGCTGATGCCTCTAAATTAGCTCCATTTAGTTACTTTGAAATTATTACAAACATAATTATAGGTTATTATTTCTTTAGTGATTTCCCAGATAATTGGACTTTCTTAGGTTTATTTATTATTGTATTAAGTGGTATATATATCTCAAGAAGAGAGAACTTACCAAAAAAGTAAAATAATAGGTATTATTTATTTACTATCATTTAAAGTATTACATTAAGTATTAATTTTAAACTATTGTTTTTATTTAATTTTATGAATAATATAAATAATATAATTTTTGGTAAACTTTGGGTTATTTAATGTTAAAATTTGCTTGATATGTTGAGCAAGAGTGGAGATTTACAGCAAATTATGAAAAATACCAAATAGCCTTTTAAAATAGGGCCCTTTTTCCGATTGTAGTAATGAAAATGTCCTAAAAATAGGGCAGTTTAAAAGCATTGATATGGTTGAATAGTAGAGCGATGCACTAATTGAATATAGCATTTAAACGCCCGTAGAGGGGTCTATTTTAGGTATAGGCTAATATATGGTACAACTAAAGGGTGAATTATGTTATTTAAAGGGAAATCACTTAAAAAGGTAAAAAAAGGTTGAATTTACTTACTTTTTTAACTTAAAAAAGGGTTAAGATAGTGCTAAATAGATACTTTTTCAGATCTAAGTAATTTAAGCTTTTGCCTGATTCCACCTCTTCCAGAATAACCTCCAAGAGCTCCATCAGATCTAATCACTCTATGACAGGGTATTTTTGGAGCATATGGGTTTTTAGCACAAGCATTTGCGACTGCACGGGCTGCTTTAGGGTTTTTAATGGCAATAGCTACTTGTTTATATGTTTTCACGCTGCCTTTAGGAATAGTAATTAAATATTTCCAAACTCTTAATTGAAATTTTGTTCCAAGTAGGGATCTCATAAAAAAAAAACCCTGATTCTTTACACTTTTTAGGGTGCAAAGATCAGAATTTTATGGTTCGTCGTTTTATGCGCTACCGCCGAACCGACCACCCTGTATGTTTAGCGCTGCTTTACAGGGTTTTCTGCCCTCCAGACTTAAACCTCTCGGCCTTTCTCTGGCTGGCCAGTTAAGAGTTGCCTCTTAAGTTAAATTTACCTTATCAGACTGAAATTTAAATTGTTATCACTAATTAGTTGTTTTTTATAATTAAATGATTTTTCTGTGAATTTCGGGGATAACTTCTATTTTGTAAGCAATATAAGGTAACTTGCAAAGAATATAATCGCCATACTTGATAGAAATATTGTATTTATACTTTTACCAGTATTTTTATACTGAATAATACTTAAAATAATAAATCCAATTGAACTTATTAAAAACCATACCGCAGGAATTTCTCCATCAATTGATCCCATATATTTGTAATTTAAACTATTGACATTAAAAATCACTTGATATATTACTAATGATAATTAATTGTTATCAATAGTAATTATATGAATGAACTGACCACAGACCTAAAATCGCTTCATGAGGCAACTTTAAATAATCTCAAAAGCTCTAAGGCAAAAAACACTTTAAGAGCATATAAATCAGACTTTAAAGACTTTGGAGCTTTTTGTGCGAAACATGGTTTAAGTTCACTACCATCAGAGCCAAAAATAGTGTCTTTATACCTAACCAATCTTTCTAAAAATTCAAAAATCAGCACTTTAAGAAGAAGATTAGTGTCCATAAGCATGGTGCATAAACTTAAAGGGTATTATTTAGACACAAAACACCCAATTATTGTTGAGAATTTAATGGGGATAAAAAGGATAAAAGGAAGTATTCAAAAAGCTAAAAAACCCATATTAATCAATCATTTAAAATCAATAATTAATGCAATAGATGAGAAAAACATAGACGATATCAAGAAGTTAAGAGATAAAACAATTATCCTAGTAGGCTTTGGAGGTGGTTTCAGACGAACTGAACTTATTTCAATCGACTATGATGATTTAGAATTTGTGCCTGAAGGTCTCAAAATTACTATTAGAAGATCAAAAACAGATCAATTCGGTGAAGGGATGATTAAAGGACTACCCTACTTTACTAAAGATAATTATTGCCCAGTGATTAATCTTAAAAAATGGTTGGAAATTTCTAAAATTAAATCTGGACCTATCTTTAGAAGATTCTCTAAAGGTTTATCCTTAACAGAAAAGAGATTAACGGACCAATCTGTAGTTTTATTAATGAAAGAATATCTAAAGTTAGCAGGTATAGAAAATAAAGATTTTGCTGGTCATAGCTTGCGATCAGGTTTTGCAACTGTTGCAGCAGAGTCAGGGGCCAACGAAAGAAGTATAATGGCTATGACAGGTCATAAAACAACTCAAATGGTTAGAAGATATATTAAAGAAACTAATATATTTAAAAATAATGCATTAAGTAAAATAAAAATTTAAATAATTATCCATTTTTCTGGCCAAAAATCCCTATTATTAGAAGGGTTTAAATTTTTAGGCCTAACACACACCTTGTCCTCAAAGTTTGATAACCAGGCTCCCCACCAGTGAAAAGTTGATGGACCAACAATAAAATACTTGCATTGAGTAAGTAGAAAAAAATCAGTCAAAATTTTATCTTTATCATTAATTACGAAGGTAAATTTTTTAGTATCAAAATATTTATCAAGATTATTAAAATTATTACTCCAAATTAAATATTTAGGATTATCAATTCTTTTATTAAAGTATTTTATTGCTTTATTTATATAATTTATCGTTTTTTTAACGAATAAAATAGATTTATTTGAATTA